>CADCUY010000034.1 GCA_902806005.1 uncultured Quadrisphaera sp.
TCGCCGTCCATGCGCAGCTCCCTCACCGGCCCCGCCGCCCCGGTCACCGTGCTGGCGACCGCCCTGCTGCTCGCCGCGGCGCCGGCCGCGGGCGCCGCGACGGCGGGTCCTGTCCCGGGTGAGCCGGAGCCGCGCGCGGGCAGCACCGGCGGCGGCGACCCCTACTTCCCCGCGGCCGGCAACGGCGGCTACGAGGTCGAGCACTACGACCTCGACCTCGTCTACGACCCGGCGACCCGGGCCCTGACGGGCACCGCGGCCCTGACCGCCAACGCCACCGAGGCGCTGGCCAGCTTCAGCCTCGACCTGCGCGGGCTGACCGCGGAGTCGGTGCACGTCGACGGCGCTGCGGCCGCGATCACCCAGGAGGACGGCGAGCTGGTGGTCACGCCCGAGGAGCCGCTGGCCGCGGGCGCCGCGTTCACGGCGACCGTGCGCTACGGCGGCACCACCGGGCAGCCCACCGACCCCTCCGGCGCGGTCTACGGCTGGGTCTCCACCGACGACGGCGCCTTCGTGGCCAACGAGCCCGACGCGGCGTCCACCTGGTACCCGGTCAACGACGTCCCCACCGACAAGGCCACCTACGCCATCGCCGTCGCCGTGCCCGAGGGCCTCACCGCGGTGGCCAACGGCGAGCTGCTCTCCACCACGACCGCCGGCGGGCTCACCACGTGGTCGTGGTCGGCGGCCGACCCGATCGCCAGCTACCTGACCACCGCGTCGGTCGGCGACTACGACCTGACCACCACGACCACCGCGGCAGGGCTGCCGGTGATCGATGCCGTCGATCGCGACCTCGACGCCACCCAGCGCGCGGTGACCACGGCGAGGCTGTCGCTGCAGCCGGCGATGATCGACCACTTCACCGCCCTGCTCGGCCCCTACCCGTTCACCAGCGCCGGGGCGATCGTCGACGACGACACCGTCGCCGGGTACGCCCTGGAGACCCAGACCCGCCCGATCTACGCCGGGGTGCCCACCGAGTCGACGATCGCGCACGAGATCGCCCACCAGTGGCTCGGCAACAGCGTGACCCCGGCCACCTGGCGCGACATCTGGCTCAACGAGGGGTTCGCCACCTGGGCGGAGTGGAGCTGGGACGAGGCCAGCGGCGGCCCGAGCGTGCAGGAGCGCTTCGACGAGGAGTACGCCCGGCCCGAGGACGACGACCTGTGGGCGGTGGCCCCGGGCGACCCCGGCGCCGAGGACCTGTTCGCCGAGGCCGTCTACACCCGCGGCGCGATGGCGCTGCACGCCCTCGAGGCCCGGATCGGCGAGGAGGCGTTCGCCACCCTGCTGCGGCGGTGGGTGAGCGAGAACGCCGGCGCCAACGTCACCACCGCCGACCTGCTCGCCCTGGCCGAGGACGTCTCCGGTGAGCAGCTGGACGACTTCTTCACCCTGTGGATCGACATCCCCGGCAAGCCCGACGACGGCGGGGTGGCCTCGTCGCAGGAGTGAGCGGGCCCGGCGAGGTCGCGCGCCGCCTCGCCGCCGAGGAGCCCGCCGTCCGCCGGGCGCTGACCCTGCTCGGCGAGCTGCTCACCGGCGCTGCCACCGCCCCGTCCACCGCGAGCGGCTTCCTCGAGGCCTCGCTGGGGCGCCCGCACACCTCCCTGGTGGTCGAGAGGGTCGACCTCACCCACACCCAGGCGGTCTCCGTGGGCGCGGCCGTGGCCGACCTGGTCGCCGCGCACGGCGCGGAGCTCGGCCCGGTCGCCGACGGCGAGGCGCCCACCTGGGCGCGGATCGACCTGGACGGCGAGCACGTCTCGGTGCCCACCTCCGCCGCCGCGCACTTCCCGGCGGGAACCGCCGCGGGCGCGGACGTCGTCGTCCAGCTGGTGCAGCACGACTACGAGCCCGAGCCGGCGTCGCTGCGGGTGGTCGCCCGTCCCGCCGACCACGCCGCGGCGCGCGAGGTCTGCGACGCGGTGCTGGCCACCGCCCGCACCGAGAAGGCCTTCTTCCGCGGCCGGGTGCTGCACGCCAGCTCGCGGCTGCCCCTGCAGCTGGAGCCCACGCGCCTGGCCACCGCCGGTCGCGACGACCTGGTGCTGCCCGCGGAGGTGTGGGCGGAGGTCGACGCCAACGTCGCGGCGATGACCACGCGCGCCCCGGTGATGCGCGACCTCGGCCTCGGCACCAACCGCGGGATCCTGCTCGCCGGGCCGCCCGGGGTGGGCAAGTCGGCCCTGAGCCGGGTGGTGGCCCGCGAGCTCGCCGGCGCGTTCACGGTGGTCATCGTCGACGCGGCCGCGGCGTCGACGGTGCTGCGGCAGGTGTACCGCGAGACCGCCGACCTCGGCCCCGCCGTGGTGGTGCTCGAGGACGTCGACCTCTACCTCGGCGACCGCAAGGCCGGGGCCCGGGGCACCGCGCTCGCCGACTTCCTCGCCGTCCTCGACGGCACCGAGGCGTACACCGACGTGCTGACCATCGCCTCGACCAACGACCCCGCCGCCCTCGACGCCGCCGCCACCCGCTCGGCGCGCTTCGACGCCGTGATCCACCTGCGTGCGCCGGAGCCCGCCGCGTGCGCCCGGATCCTCGACCGCTACCTCGGCGCCCTGGCGGGCGACGTCGACACCACCGCCGTGGCCGCAGCGCTGCCCGAGGGCGTGACCGGCGCCGACCTGCGCGAGGTGGTGCGGCGCGCGGTGCTCGAGCACGGGCGCGAGCTGACCACCGCGCGGGTGCGCGCCGTCGTCGCGGCGGGCCGGTGGCGCCCCGCGCCGCTGGCCGGGCAGTACCTGTGAGGCGCTGACACCCTCGCCCCCATGACCGAACCCCGCCGCGACGCGTGGGAGCGCAGGGCCGAGTGGCCGCTGACCCTCGCCGCGATCGCCTTCCTCGGCGCCTACGCGTGGCCGATCCTCGACCCCTCGCTGGGCCGGCCCTGGAGCACCCTGTGCACCGCCGTCACCACCGCCGTCTGGGCCCTGTTCGCGCTGGACTACCTCGTGCGCCTGGTGCTCTCGCGCCAGCGCCGCCGGTTCGTGCGCGGCAACCTGCTCGACCTCGCGATCATCGTGCTGCCGGTGCTCCGGCCGCTGCGCCTGCTGCGCCTGTTCACGCTGCTGAGCCTGCTCAACCGGTACGCAGGGATGTCGCTGCGCGGGCGGGTCGCCGTGTACGTCGGGGGCTCCACGCTGCTGGTGCTCCTGCTCGGGGCGCTCGCCGTCCTCGACGCTGAGCGAGGTGCCGAGGACACGAGCATCACGAGCTTCGGCGACGCCCTGTGGTGGTCGGTCACCACCGTGACCAGCGTCGGCTACGGCGACACCTACCCGGTGACCACCGCCGGACGGTTCGTCGGCGTGGCGCTGATGCTCACCGGCATCGGCCTGATCGGCGTGGTCACCGCGTCGGTGGCGACCTGGCTGGTGCAGCAGGTCTCCGACGCCGACGAGGAGGCCGAGGCCGCCCGCCGGCGCGACCTGCTGGCGCTCTCCGGGGAGATCGCCGCGCTGCGCGAGGAGCTGGCCCGCCGCACCTGAGCCGCGGCCGCAGCAGGGCGGGTGTCACCGGTGGCGTCTACCCTGGAGACCTCGACGACGAGAGGCCGGACGACGATGCGAAGCAAGCGCCAGACGCTCGACTACGACGAGTCCGGGCTGGAGGTCACGCACCAGGAGGACCACGCGGCGGGCCCGACCGCCGTCGCGGTGTCGATGAAGCGCTCGCTGGAGCGGATGGGGCCCACCCGCACCGCGCAGACGCTGCTCAAGCTGAACCAGGCCGAGGGCTACGACTGCATGAGCTGCGCGTGGCCCGACCCCGACCCGGGGCACCGGCACGTCGCGGAGTTCTGCGAGAACGGCGCGAAGGCGGTGGCCGAGGAGGCCACGAAGGACCGCGCGACCCCGGAGCTGTTCGCCCGGTACAGCATCGCCGACCTCGACGGGCACTCCGAGCACTGGCTCGGCCAGCAGGGGCGCATCACCCACCCGATGGTCAAGCGCCCCGGCGGCACGCACTACGAGCCGATCGACTGGGACGAGGCGTTCTCGATCATCGGCCGTGAGCTGACCGCGCTGGAGAGCCCCGACCAGGCGACCTTCTACACCTCCGGCCGCGCCTCGAACGAGGCCGCGTTCGTCTACCAGCTGTTCGTGCGGGCCTTCGGCACCAACAACCTGCCCGACTGCTCGAACATGTGCCACGAGTCGACGAGCATGGCGCTGCAGGAGTCGATCGGCATCGGCAAGGCCAGCGTCACCCTCGACGACGTCTACGGCGCGAAGCTCATCGTCATCGCCGGGCAGAACCCGGGCACCAACCACCCGCGGATGCTCTCGGCGCTGGAGATCGCGAAGAAGAACGGCGCGAAGATCATCTCGATCAACCCGCTGCGCGAGGCCGGGCTGGTGCGGTTCAAGAACCCGCAGGTGCCGCGCGGGGTGATCGGCAAGGGCACCGCCATGGCCGACCTGCACCTGCCGATCCGCCCGAACGGCGACCTGGCGCTGTTCCAGGCCTTCGGCGCCCTGCTGGTGGAGTGGGACGCGCTCGACCACGACTTCATCGAGGCGCACACCACCGGCTTCGACGCGTGGAAGGAGCACGTGGCCGCCGTCGACTGGGACGAGGTGTGCGCCGCGACGGGGCTGAGCCGCGAGCAGATCACCGAGGCCGCGCAGATGCTGCGCGACTCCGACGGCACCGTCTTCTGCTGGGCGATGGGCCTGACCCAGCACCGCAACGCCGTGGCGACGATCAAGGAGATCGTCAACCTGGCCTTCGCGCAGGGCAACATCGGCAAGCCCGGAGCGGGCCTGTTCCCGGTCCGAGGCCACTCCAACGTGCAGGGCGACCGCACGATGGGCATCTGGGAGCGCCCGCCGCAGCGCTTCCTCGACAACCTGCAGGCCGAGTTCGGCTTCGACCCGCCGCGCGAGGACGGGCTCGACACCGTCGACTCCATCCGCGCCATGCGCGACGGCAAGGTGGAGGTCTTCGTCGGCCTGGGCGGCAACTTCGTCCAGGCGACCCCCGACACCGCGGTCACCTCGGACGCGGTGGCCAAGACCCGCCTGACGGTGCAGATCTCGACCAAGCTGAACCGCTCGCACCTGGTGACCGGCGAGACCGCGCTGATCCTGCCCACCCTCGGGCGCACCGACAAGGACGTGCAGGCCAGCGGGCAGCAGTGGATCTCGGTGGAGGACTCCACCTGCTCGGTGCACGCCTCCAAGGGGCCGCTGAAGCCGCCCAGCCCGCACCTGCGCTCGGAGGTCTCGATCCTGACGTCGATCGCCGAGGCCACCCTGGGCGACCGGCACGGCATCGACTGGCGGGCGATGCGCGAGGACTACCGCCGCATCCGCGAGCACATCGCGCGCGTGGTGCCCGGCTGCGAGAGCTACGAGGTGAACGTGCACCGGCCCGGCGGCTACGTGATGCCGCACCCGCCGCGCGACTCGCGCAGCTTCACCACCGAGTCCGGGCGGGGCGAGTTCGTCGTCTCGCCGCTGGAGGTGCTGCAGGTGCCGCCGGGCCACCTGGTGCTGCAGACCATGCGCAGCCACGACCAGTTCAACACCACCATCTACGGCCTGAGCGACCGCTACCGCGGCGTGGAGGGCGGCCGCCGCGTGGTGTTCATGCACCGCGACGACATCGCCGCGCTGGGCTTCGACGCCGGGCAGGTCGTCGACCTGGTCACCCGCTGGGACGAGGACGAGGTCGACCGGTGCGCGCCCTCGTTCCGGATCGTGGAGTACGACACCCCCCGCGGGTCGGCCGCCGCCTACTACCCGGAGGCCAACCCCCTGGTGCCGCTGGACCACACCGCCCTGTCGAGCAACCAGCCGGCGTACAAGTCGGTGATCATCACGGTGGTGCCCGAGGGGCAGGGGCAGCGCGACTCGCAGGCGGCGGGGCAGGACAGCACCGGGGCGGACTGGTCGCACAAGTCCGACCCGGAGCCGGTGCACCTGTCCTGAGGTGAGTCCGGCGCGCTGACGGCCGCCGCCGCCCGCGCCGGACGCACCGGACGTCAGGGAGGCGGTGTCAGGGGGCGGTGTCCGCCAGCCGGGCGTCGACCTGCGCGGCCGTCGGGATCGAGGGCACGGCGCCGGCCGTCTCGACCGCGAGCGAGCCCGCGACCACCGCCCGGCGCACGGCACCGGCCAGCGGCAGGCCCCCCGCGAGGCGCGCGGCGAGCACGCCGGTGGCCGTGTCGCCGGCGCCCGTGGTGTCGACCACGCGCGCCACGGGGGCGGGCGTCAGGCCCCGCTCGCCGTCCCGGGCGGCGTGCAGGGCCCCCGCGCCGCCGAGGGTGATCACCACGGCCGGCACCAGCTCGAGCAGCCGCGCGGCGAGCACCTCGGGCTCGCCGTGCTCGCCGGCCACGACCGCGGCCTCGTGCTCGTTGACCACGAGGACGTCGACGACGGCGAGCAGGTCGGGCGGCAGGGCCGCGGCCGGGGCGGCGTTGAGCACCACCGTCGTGCCCGCGGCGCGCGCGGCGATGGCTGCGGCCAGCACCCCGGCCAGCGGCACCTCGAGCTGGGCGACGAGCACGCGGGCGGCGCCCACGGCGGCGAGGTCGGTGTCGGTCAGCTCCACGAGCGTGCCGTTGGCGCCGGGGGCGACGACGATCGCGTTGTCGCCGTCGTCCTGCACGGCGATGTGCGCGGTGCCCGTGGGCTCGGCGACCCGGCGCAGCAGCGCGACGTCGACGCCGTCGTCCGCCAGCACCCTGGCGAGCGCCTCACCGGCCTCGTCATCGCCGACGGCGCCGAGGAACGCCGTCCGCGCCCCGGCCCGCGCTGCGGCCACGGCCTGGTTCAGGCCCTTGCCGCCGGGGTGGCGGGCCATCCCCGTGGCGAGCACGGTCTCCCCCGCCGCGGGCACGGCCGGCACGGCGAGCACGACGTCGGTGTTGGCGCTGCCGAGCACCAGCACGGCGGCGGGGCTGCTGTCGGGATCGGCGGGGGAACCCGAGGACGGGCCGGTGCGGGGGTTCGTCGTGGTCGCCAACCAGCTGCTCGCCTTCGTCGTCGAGCTGGTCGCGCTCGGCGTCCTCGCCCGGTGGGGGTGGCGCTGGCTCGCCGCTGGCGGCCCTCGGGGCGTGAGGGCCGCCAGCGGCCAGCCGGTCTGCCGACCGGTCCTGCTGGCCGGTCAGGTCACTCGGGCACGACGTCCATGACGTCGGGGTTGGGGCCGGTGCGGCCCTCCTCGCCCTTGTGCAGGGCGCTGATCGCGGCCATGTCGCGGTCGCCCAGCTCGAAGTCGAAGATCTCGAAGTTCTCCTTCATCCGCGAGGGCGTCGTCGACTTCGGGAAGATGATGTCGCCCCGCTGGAGGTGCCAGCGCAGCACCACCTGGGCCGGGGTCTTCTCCGCGGTGTCGGCGATCGCGACGATGGCCGGGTCCTTCAGCACCCCGCCCTGGGCGATCGGCGACCACGCCTCGGTGACGATGCCGTGCTCCTTGCCGTAGGCGCGCACCTCCTCGTTGGTGAAGTACGGGTGCACCTCGATCTGGTTCACCGCGGGCACCACCTCGCACTCCTCCGCGAGCCGCTCGAGGTGCTTGACCTGGAAGTTCGACACGCCGATCGAGCGGGCCCGCCCGTCGCGCTTGAACTCCTCGAGCACCTTCCAGGTGGAGACGAAGTCGCCGTCGTACAGCGTGGGCAGCGGCCAGTGGATGAGGAACAGGTCGACCTGGCCGAAGCCCAGCTCGCTCAACGTGGTGTCCATGGCGCGGCGGGCGGCGTCGGGCTCGTGGAAGCCGTTGTTGAGCTTGCTGGTGATGTAGACCTCGTCGCGGTCGAGCCCGGAGGCGCGGATGCCCTCGCCGGTGCCCTTCTCGTTCTGGTACATCTCCGCGGTGTCGATGTGCCGGTAGCCGATCTCCAGGGCCGTTCGCACCGCCTCGGCGGTCTGGTCGGGCTCGATCTGGAACACCCCGAAGCCCAGCTGCGGGATCGTCCTGCCGTCGTTGAGGGTGATGTTCGGGACTGTGGTCACCGTGCGCGCTCCTCCGTCGGGTGTGGCGTCGCCGTCCGTGCCGTCGTCGTGGACGGCGCGGCTCCGCGCCGCCCATCTCACCGCTCTCCGGCCGGGCCTGCCACCGGGCGACCACCTCGGCGCCGACCCGCCCGTGCCGCCAGGGCCGCCTCGA
The DNA here is from genome assembly GCA_902806005.1 of uncultured Quadrisphaera sp. Taxonomy (GTDB): domain Bacteria; phylum Actinomycetota; class Actinomycetes; order Actinomycetales; family Quadrisphaeraceae; genus CADCUY01. The sequence continues at coordinate 8,140 of CADCUY010000034.1, forward strand.
TGCGGTCGACGGCTGCGGCGGGCGGCTCGTGCTCCCACACCCGCAGGGGCAGCCAGCCCGCTGCGCTCAGTGCGGTGTCCGTGCGGGCGTCGCGCTCGGTGATGCTCGCCAGCTTCACCTCCCACCAGGCGCGGTTGGCCTTCGGCAGGTGCAGGTGCTGCGGGCAGGAGTGCCAGAAGCAGCCGTCGACGAACACGGCGACGCGTGCGCCGCGCAGCACCACGTCGGCGCGGCGGCGCCGGTCGGTGCCCGGCGGCGTGACGTCGACGAGGTAGCGGTGCCCGCGGCGCCACAGCTCCCGCCGCACCGCCAGCTCGGGAGCGGTGTCGCGGCGGCGGTTGGCGCGCATGGTGCGGGCGGCGGCCGGGGAGGACGCAGGCGGGGCCGGCGGCACGACGATCCCGCGCGGGGTCCGCGCCGGCTCCTCCACCCGGGCGAGCATGGTGCCCGGGTCCGACAGTCCAGCGTGACGGCGGCCTTGCTGCCAGGCTCCGCCGCTGGTGGCACGGGGGGTGTTCCCAAGCTCTTCGTGGACCTGCCCGTCAGCGACCTCGCTCGCTCGCGGGCCTTCTTGGCCGCGCTCGGCTGCGTCGTCGAGCCGTTCTTCGACGTTCACCGACGAGGCGGTCGTCGACGCCAGCGCCGGCGCCGCCTTCGCGGCCGGCGCGTCCGCGTCCGCGTCCAAGGAGACCGACGACCAGGGCTGCATGTACGGCCGCAGCTTCGCCGACCCCGACAGGCACCTGTGGGAGGTCTTCTGGATGGACCCGGCCGCCGTGCAGGGCTGAGCCGCGCCCTCGCTCAGCGCTGGCCGCGGCCCTCGCGCAGGCGCTCGACGGCCCGGTGGGGCCGTGGCCGGACGTCAGAGGCTGGCGGCGACCAGCTCGCTCGTGGCGCTGTGCGCCGTCACCGCCTGGGCGGGCGAGGCGACCTCGGCGGTGCCGTCGATCGGCAGGTACGGGCCTCCGGCGACCGAGAACTCGCCGGCGTAGGTCGTGGTCAGCGTGATCGCGTAGTCGCCGGGCACGGTGTAGACGTGCGCGTTGCGCAGGGACGGGTAGGGCGCGCCGGGATCGCTGGTGGGTCCGACGGTGCCGCCGTCCCCGAAGTCCCACGTGTACGCGACGGGCGTGGCGCGCACCGTCACCGGCTGGCCGAGCACGTCGGTGGGGATGGTCGTGGTCGACGCCGTCGCGTAGGCGTTGGTCTCGATGTTGATGAGGACGTCGCCGCCCGGCGGCTCGACCACGGACGTCGCCGGGGGCAGCGGCAGGCGCCGGAAGTCCTCGACCGTGAAGCCGATGACGAGCTCAGCACCGTCGACGCCCGGGGCGCCGGATGCCATGCACGACTGCCCCGCCCGCTGCCACACGCGCGGCTCCGCGGTGGCCACCGAGCGGTAGCCCCAGTACCGCAGCAGCCCGTCCGGGCACCCGCGGGAGGCGACGGCGCACAGGTTGTCGATGGCACCACCGCCTGGGGTGTTGCCGGTGCAGGCGGGGACGTAGGTGTAGACGTACTGCACCGCAGGGCCGCGTTCCGCCACGAGCAGCGGGCCCCGCGCGATGCCGCTCCCGTCCGGCGTCCTGTCCCGGCCACTGATATCGACTCCACCCCCGCCAATATCGAAGTCGAACCTGGGACCTCCTGCATGCACCGCCGGCGAGGAGGTGAAGAGAATTACCAGAGCAAGACCTGCGGCGGCCCGCTTCACAGCTGTCGATCCGGGAAGGCAATCTCGAATGTTTGCCAATGGTCGCCTGTCCACTGGCCCC
>CADCUY010000035.1 GCA_902806005.1 uncultured Quadrisphaera sp.
ACTATGGTGCGCCGGTGCCCCGCCCGACCCTCCTCGCCGCCCTCGGCCTGCCCCTGGCGCTCACCCTGGCCGGCTGCGCCCCGGCGGACGAGCCCGCCCCGGGCGCGGCCGCCTCCAGCCCCGCTGACGGCGCCGCCCCGGCCGGCGGCGACTGCACCCCCGACGCGCTGGCGACCCTGGCCCCCGGCACCCTCACCGTCGCGACGTCGGAGCCGGCGTTCGAGCCCTGGGTGGTCGGGAACGACCCGACCACGGGGGAGGGCTTCGAGGCCGCCGTGGCCCACGCCGTCGCGGAGCAGCTCGGCTACGCCGAGGACCAGGTGGCGTGGGTGCGCGCCGACTTCAACGCCGCCATCGCCCCCGGGCCGAAGACCTTCGACGTCGACGTCAACCAGTTCTCGATCACCGAGGAGCGGGCCGAGGCGGTCGACTTCTCCAGCGGCTACTACACCGTGCAGCAGGCCGTCGTCGCGGACGCCTCCTCGCCCGCGGCCGGTGCGACGTCGCTGGCCGACCTCCAGGGCGTGCGCCTGGGCGCCCAGGTCGGCACCACCAGCCTGCAGACGATCACCGAGACCATCGCCCCCACCACCGAGCCGTCGGTCTACACCACCAACGACGACGCCGTCCTCGCCCTGCAGAACGGGCAGGTCGACGCCCTGGTCGTCGACCTGCCGACCGCCTTCTACCTCGCGGCCGCGGAGCTCGACGACGGCGTCGTGGTCGGCCAGGTGCCCCCGCCCGAGGGCGTGCCGGACGAGGAGTTCGGGCTCGTCCTGGAGCTCGACAGCCCGCTGACCGGCTGCGTCTCCGGGGCGGTCGACGCGCTGCGCGAGGACGGCACCCTCGCGGAGCTCGAGCAGCAGTGGCTCGCCGAGGCCGGCGAGGCCCCGATCCTCCAGTGACCCCGGCGGCCACGGGGCTGCAGCCCAGCGCCCTCGAGCTCGGCCGCCGCGAGCACCGCCGGCGCCGGGCGCGCCGCTCGACCGCGGTGGCGGTGCTGAGCACGGTCGGGTTCGCCGTCGTCGCGGCGCTCGCGGTGACCAGCGCCCCGGGCTGGCCGCGCACCCGCGACTCCTTCCTCGACCCCGAGACCGCGGCGGCGGCCCTGCCGCGGGTGCTGAGCGGGCTGTGGCTCAACCTGCGCGTGCTCGCCGTCGCCGCGGTGGCGGTGGTCGTCCTCGGGCTGCTCGTGGCCCTGGCCCGCACGCTGCGCGGCCCGGTGTGGACGCCGGTGCGCCTGCTCGCGACCGCCTACACCGACCTGTTCCGCGGCATCCCGCTGATCATCCTGCTGTACCTGGTGGGCTTCGGGGTGCCCGGGCTGCGGCTGCAGGGGGTGCCCAGCTCGCCGGTGGTGCTCGGCACGATCGCCCTGGTCCTGACCTACGGCGCCTACGTCGGCGAGGTGTTCCGCGCCGGCATCGAGGCGGTGCACCCCAGCCAGCGCGCCGCCGCCCGGGCGCTCGGGCTGACCCACCGCCAGTCGCTGCGCCTGGTGGTGCTGCCGCAGGCCGTGCGCACCGTGACCCCGCCCCTGCTCAACGACTTCGTGGCCCTGCAGAAGGACGTCGGGCTGATCAGCGTGCTCGGGGCGGTCGACGCGGTGCGCGCCGCGCAGATCGAGACCTCGCTGGCCGGAGACTTCACGCCCTACGTCCTGGCCGGGCTCCTGTTCGTGCTGCTCGCCATCCCCACCGCCCGGCTCGCCGACTGGGCGTCGCTGCGCGCCGTGCGCCGCCAGCAGTCGGGGTCGCTGCTGTGAGCGTCCCCGTGCTCGAGGTGCGCGGGCTGGTCAAGGCGTTCCGCGGGGTGCCCGTGCTCACCGGGGTCGACCTGGTCGTGGAGGAGCACCGCGTCGTCACCGTCATCGGCGCCTCGGGGTCGGGCAAGTCCACGCTGCTGCGCTGCGTCGACCTGCTGGAGCCCGTGGACGACGGGCAGGTGTGGCTCGACGGCGTGGACGTCACCGCCGTCGCCGTCGACGCCGACGCCGTGCGCCGCCGGATCGGGGTGGTGTTCCAGGCCTACAACCTCTTCCCCCACCTCAGCGTGCTCGACAACGTCACCCTCGCGCCCCAGCGCGTGCACGGGGTGCCGCGGGCGCAGGCCGAGGAGGAGGCGATGGCGCTGCTGGAGCGGATCGGCCTGGCCGCCAAGGCCCGCGCCTACCCCGACCAGCTCTCCGGCGGCCAGCAGCAGCGGACGGCGGTCGTGCGCGCCCTGGCCGTGCGCCCGCGGCTGCTGCTGCTCGACGAGGTGACCAGCGCCCTCGACCCCGAGCTGGTCGGCGAGGTGCTGGCGCTGGTGCGGGAGGTCAAGGAGGGCGGCATGACGATCCTCATGGCCACCCACGAGATGGGCTTCGCGCGCTCGGTGGCCGACACGGTGGTGTTCCTCGACGGCGGCCGGGTGCTCGAGCAGGGGCCGCCGGAGCAGGTGCTCGGCGATCCCGTCGAGGAGCGCACCCGGCGCTTCCTGGCCCGGGTGGTGGACGCCGGCCGGCTCTGAGCCCGCCCCGGCGCAGGGGTCGGCCGCCCGCGCGGCGTCCGGTAGCCTTGCGAGCCGTACTCGGCGGGCGCGGGCCCTCTCACCGCTCACCGCCGGACCACGGGCCCGACCGGACGCCGCGCACCCACCGCGCGCCCGCGAGCGGCCCACCCTGACGAGCAGGAGCTCCCGCACGTGGCTGTCAAGATCCGACTCAAGCGCCTCGGCAAGATCCGCGCGCCCTACTACCGCATCGTCGTCGCCGACTCGCGCACCAAGCGCGACGGGCGGGCGATCGAGGAGATCGGCAAGTACCACCCGACCGAGGAGCCCTCGCTGATCGAGGTCGACCGCGAGCGGGCGCAGTACTGGCTCGGCGTCGGCGCGCAGCCGACCGAGCAGGTGATGGCCCTGCTGAAGGTCACCGGCGACTGGCAGACCTTCAAGGGCGAGCCCGGCGCCGAGGGCACCCTGCGCGTCAAGGAGCGCCCCGGCAGCCTGCCTGCTGTGATCGCCCCCGCCGGTGACGCCGCCCCCGCGCAGGAGGA
>CADCUY010000036.1 GCA_902806005.1 uncultured Quadrisphaera sp.
CCCACCCCGGCCTGCCCTGGGCGGGGTGCTCGGTGCTGGCCGCGCCCGCCGAGCGGCTGGGCACCATCCGGGCGAAGGCCGTCGCGTCCCTCGGCGTGCACGTGGCCGACGTGCCCGCCGCCGCGCAGGCCACCCGGGTCTACCGGGAGTACCTCGACGAGGTCGCCGGCACGCCCGAGCAGGCGCTGAGCCACCTCGCGGTCAGCATCGTCGGCCCGCGCAACCGGGTCGACAAGATCGTCGGCAGGCTGCCGCTGCTGCCCTGAGCGCGGTGCCAGTGCGCTGGTTATGGGTGGATCCCAGCTCCAGGTGCGCGGGGCGCAGCTCGCTGCCCGGCGGAGGCCCCTCGTGTTCGGGGCGCGCCAGCGCCGTGCTCGCCGTTCCGAGCAGCCGTGGGCGCGTGGCCCGTCGACACACGGAGCGGGTCGTGGAGCAACCTCGTCAGGCTCCTCAGCGTCATGCTCGTGTCAGGAGTCCGCGTGCGTCAGGAGGTGTGGTCGTGCGAGCACTGGCTGCAGGCGTGGTGTCAGGGTGCTGCACGGGGGGTGCGGTGGCGCGGTGCCTCAGCGCGACGGCCACAGCCGTGGGGCTCGTGCTGCTGACCGCCTGCGGCCAAGCCCCGGGTGCTCCAGCGCAGGAGCCCGCTGCGGCCGTCGAGGACTCCGGGGAGGCGCAGGGCCGGCTGGCGGTGCGCGGGGTGCAGCCGGGCGACACCACCGCGGGTGTGCTGGTGCTCGACCTCGGCACCGGCGGGGTGGTGCGCGCGGGCGGCCAGGGGGAGGCGAGGTCGGCGGCGTGGGCCGGCAGCGACCGCATCGCCGTGGTCCGGGGCGGGGCGTACGCCGTCGAGGCGCGCGGGGAGCTGGTGCTCGCCGCCGCTGACGGCAGCGACGAGGGGACCCCGATCGGTGGCACCGCCGACGTCCTGGAGGTCACCGCCAGCCCCGACGGTGCGCACCTGGCCTGGCTGGGTCGCGCCGAGCACTCCGACGGCGCCTGCCTCGGGCCCGCGCCGGCTCCGCTGGGTCTGTACGTCGCAGCGGGGGACGGCACCGGCGTGCGGCGTGTGACCGAGGTGCCCGCGGCCTCCAGCTCGCCGGTGCTGTCACCGGACGGGGGGACCGTGGCGGTGCTCGACCACGGTGACGACACGACCATCCGCCCCGGCCGGGACTGGTGCGACCCCGGTGAGGGGCGCCTGGTCCTGGTCGACGTCACCACCGGAGCGGCCCGCGTGGTCACCGGCACCCCGGAGATCATCGGTGCGCCCCGGTTCTCCCCTGACGGGGCCACGGTCGTCTTCGGCGGCGGGTACTTCGGCACCTCCCCGGACGCGGACCTGGTCTTCGTCGACGTCGCCTCCGGGACCGCCCGGCGGGTGCTGACCCCGCAGACGTCGGAGCGGATGCCGGTCTACTCGCCCGACGGGCAGCAGCTGGCGGTGCTGACCGACGCCGGTGGCGGTGACACCAGCACGGCCGCCGTCAGCGTCGGGCGCGCCGACGGCACCGGGATGGAGGCGTTGGCGGTGACCGGGACCGCGGACGAGCACCTGGCCTGGACCCCGGACGGGTCGCACCTGGTCGTGGCCGGGGCGGTCATCGTCCCCGACTGCGGGGAGGGCGCCACGGCGCAGGCGAGCTTCCCGGGCGGGGGCTGCGACACCGCCCAGGCGTTCCCCGAGATCAGGACGATCGACGCCCGCAGCGGGGTCTCGCACCGCGTCTCCGACAGCGGCGCGCTGCCCGGCGGCCTCACCTTCGCCCCCTGAGCCGGGGCCCGCAGACGTGACTGCCCAGTCATGAGGCCCGTCTCAGCATCGCCGCAGGCGACTGACCTGGGACGATGCGGAGACTGCCTGGCGGTGGCGGTGGGATTTGAACCCACGGAGGGCTCTCACCCTCACACGCTTTCGAGGCGTGCTCCTTAGGCCGCTCGGACACGCCACCGCAGGCGAGCCTACCGGCTCCCCCGCGCCGCCGCGGCGGCTCCCACCGACGCCGCGCCGCCGCACGCCCGCCACCACGCGATGAAGCCCTCCGGCGGCATCGGCCGCGCGAAGTGGTACCCCTGCCCCACCTGCGCGCCGGCGGCCAGCGCCACCGCGAGGTCGCCGTCGTCCTCGATGCCCTCGACCAGCAGCACCCGCCCCAGGGCGTGCACCAGCGAGCCGACGGCCACCATCAGGTCGCCCGGGTCGAGCATCGCCGGGTGCGGCTGCACGGGCGCCACGCTGGGCAGCAGCGACCGGTCGAGCTTGACCACGTTCGCGGGCCACCGCCGCAGGTACCCCACGGAGGCGTGGCCGGCCCCGAAGTCGTCCAGCGCCACCCCCACGCCCGCCTCGCGGAGGGCGAGGAGGTCGGCGACCACCCCGGCGTCGGTGGCGAGCTCGTCGTGCTCGGTGATCTCCAGCAGCAGGCGCGCGGGGTCGACGCCGGCGGCGGCGCAGGCGTCGAGCACGTGCCCGCGCAGCCCGGGCTCGCGCAGGCTGTCGCGGCCGAGGTTGACGCCCATGTGCGGCACGTCGAGGCCGAGGGCGTCCCACGCGGCGAGCTGGTGGAGCGCCTGGCGCATCACCTCGCGGTCCAGGGCGGCCCCGACGCCGGCGGTCTCCGCCAGCGGCAGGAAGACGTCGGGGCGCACCAGCCCCCGCTCGGGGTGCTGCCAGCGCACCAGGGCCTCGACGCCGTTCACGACGCCGGTGGGCAGCTCGACCACCGGCTGGTACTCGACGACGAGCCGGCCCACGCCGTCGGCGCTGCCCGCCCGCGCGCCGTCGCCGGCCACGAGGGCCCGCAGCTCGCGCTGCATCTGCTGGGGCCCCAGCACCTCGCCGTGCAGCTCCGGCGCGTAGCACAGCCACCGGTCGCCGCCGCGGGCCTTGGCGGCCCGCACGGCCAGGTCGGCGTGCCCGAGGGCCTCGCGCGAGGTCGCCGCGCCGTCCAGCGGCGCCGCTCCCACGCTGGCGGCCACGGCCAGGGGCGTTCCGTCGAGGACGAACGGCTCGCTGACGGCCGCGCTGACCGCGCGC
>CADCUY010000037.1 GCA_902806005.1 uncultured Quadrisphaera sp.
GCCGCGGTGTGCACCGCGATGCTCAGCCCGGTGATCTGGACGGCGCTGTCGGTCACCAAGCCGACCGACGTCGCCTTCCGCAACCCGCCGGTGCTGACCTACACGCCCACCCTGACGGCCTTCGTCGACCTGTGGCAGACCACGCAGTTCTACGTCTACCTCGGCAACACCCTGGTCGTGGCCGTGATCAGCACCGTCGTGGCCCTGGTCATCGGCCTGCCGTGCGCGTACGCGCTCTCGCGCTCCCCCGGGTGGGTCTCCGTGGCGCTGCTCGTCGCCGCGCTCATCTTCCGCGCCCTGCCGCGCTTCGCCATCGTCCTGCCGATGTACGACATCTCCCGGGCCCTCGGCGTCTACGACACGACGCTCGCCCTCGCGCTGGCGCTGGTCGCGATCAACCAGCCGTTCAGCATCTGGCTGCTGCGCAACTTCTTCGCCGAGGTGCCGAAGGAGATCGACGAGGCGGCGATGATCGACGGCTGCACCCGGCTGGGCCTGCTGCGGCGCGTGATCCTGCCGCTGATGCTGCCCGGCATCCTCACCGCCGGGCTGTTCGTCTTCCTCTTCGCCTTCCAGGAGTACCTGACCGCGCTGGTGCTCACCGACGTCACGGCCCGCACGGTCCCGGTCTTCATCGCGACCCAGCTCGGCCAGACCCTGCCGATGCTGCAGCAGGCGGGCGCAGCGGCCATGCTGTTGACCCTGCCGGTCTTCGCCTTCGCCTTCGTCGCTCAGCGCTACCTCATCGCCGGCCTGAGCTCGGGGTCGGTCAAGGGATGACCGGGAGGCCGTGTGCCGGGGGGCGCGCGGTGCACGGCCGAGGAGAGGTCCACCAGTGGTCACCGGACACGACGTCGCCCGGCTCGCCGGGGTCTCGCAGCCCACGGTCTCACGAGCCCTGAGCGGCAGCGACAAGGTCTCCGAGGCCACCCGCGAGCGGGTGCGCCGGGCGGCGCAGGCGCTCGGCTACGCCCCGAGCGCCATCGGCCGGGCCCTGGCGGTGGGCCGCTCGAGCCGCGTGGGCCTGGTGCTCACCGACGTGGTCGGGCAGGTGCTGCCCTACGTCATCGCCCCCCTGCACGCCGAGCTGGAGCACCTCGGGTACGAGCTGGTGCTGGTCACCGAGGCCTCCGAGGCGGAGCCGGTGGCGGCGCACGTGCTCGCCCACGAGCTGTGCGGGGTGGTGCTGGCCACCTCGCGGGTCGACTCCGCGCTGCCGGCGCTGCTGCGCGAGCACGGCATGCCCTTCGTCTACCTCGGGCGGACGGCGGCCGGCGCCGAGGCCGACGCGGTCACCTCCGACCCCGAGGCCGGCGTCGCGCAGGTGGTCGAGCACCTGGCGCGGCAGGCGGACGTGCGCGTCGGGGCCATCTTCGGGCCCCCCGACACCAGCACCGGCAGCCAGCGCGAGGAGGCCGTGCGGCGGCACCTGGCGGCGCACGGGGTGCAGCTGGGCGAGGAGGACGTGGTGCACGGCCCGTTCTCGTTCGAGACCGGCGACGCCGGGGCCCGGGCGCTGCTGGGCCGGCCGCAGCCGCCCACCGTGGTGCTGTGCGCCAACGACGTCATCGCCGTCGGGGCGCTCAGCGCCGCCGCCGAGCTGGGCCTGCGGGTGCCCGACGACGTCGCCGTGGTCGGCTACGACGACCTGCCGAGCTCGCGCTGGCCCCTGATCGGGCTGAGCACGGTCGCCTACGACCTCGACGCGATGGCCCGCGAGGCCGCCCGCCTGGTCGTCGACCGCGTCGAGCACGGCGCGGGCGCGCCGCCCCGGCGGGTGGTCTACCCCACCCGGTTCGTGGCCCGCTCCACCACCTCGGCCGACGCCTGAGGCGCCCGGGCGCCGGTCAGCCCCAGGGCCAGCCCGGCGGCGACGACGCCGATGCCCGCCCACACCAGCGGGCGCGGCGCCGGGGCGCCGAGCGCCAGCCCCGTGAGCGCGGCGGCCACGGGCGCGACCCCCGTGAGCAGCCCCGCCCGCCCGGCGCCGAGGCGGCCGACGCTGGTGTACCAGAGCACGAACGCCGCGGCGGTGACGGCGACCGCCAGGTAGCCGACGGCCGCGACGTCGTCGGCGCCCAGGACGGCAGCGGCCCGCGGTCCCTCGACCACGAGCGCGAGGACGGCGAACAGCGCGGCGGCGGTGCCGGTGGTGTGCACCGACACCCCCCACGGGCCGATCCGGCGCAGCACCGGCACGGCGAGCAGGGTGAAGCCCACCTCGCACACCAGCACCACCGCGGCCCAGACCAGGCCGAGGGCGTCGGTGCGCCCGGTGCCCTGCACCAGCACGGCGCCCGCGGTGACCACCACGGCGGCCACGAGCACCCGCGGGCGCGGGCGGCGACCCTCGAGGGCGGGGCCGACGACGGCCAGCACCACGGGCACGCACGCGACCGCCACCCCCAGCACCGCCGGCTCGGCGTGCTCCGAGCCGCGGACCAGCGCCACGTTGAACACCACGAGCCCGGTGACCACCACCCCGAGCACCCACAGCCGCTCCGCGCCCCGCAGCCGCAGGACCGGACGCCCCGCGGCCCGCGCCAGGGCGAGCAGCAGCAGCCACGCCAGGGCGTAGCGCACGGCCTGGGCGGTGAGCAGCGGGGCGTCGGCCAGGGCGGCGGAGACGGCGACGCTGCCGCCCACGAAGACCATCGCGGCAGCACCGGCCAGCACGCCGACCCCGGCGCCCAGGGTGGAGGTCGCGGCCGGCGGGGAGGTCGTCACGGGTGCCATGCTGGCGCCCCAGCGGTCCGGTGGGCAGGACCGGTCGAGGGCCGATCGAGAGGACCGTTCCGATGGCGGCCGATCCCGGGGCGGGCACCGACTTCCTGCAGCTGCACGCCGGGGCGGCGCCGCCCGGGGGGCTGACCGCGTGGCTGGTGGACGCCGTCCGCGCCGCGGTGGTCGACGGGCGCCTCGCTCCCGGCGCGCCGCTGCCCCCGACGCGGGCGCTGGCCCGCGACCTCGGCGTCTCGCGGGGCGTCGTCGTCGAGGCCTACCAGCGGCTGGCCGACGAGGGCCTGGCCAC
>CADCUY010000038.1 GCA_902806005.1 uncultured Quadrisphaera sp.
ACCGCCAACGAGCACGAGAGCGAGCTCGAGGAGATCTACTACTACGAGATCGCCCCGGGGCCGGCCGGGCAGCCCGGCGTCGGCCACCACCGCACCTACGGCACGGCCGAGCGCCCGATCGACGTGCTGGTCGAGGTGCGCAGCGGCGACGCGGTGCTCGTGCCGCACGGCTGGCACGGGCCGTGCGCGGCCACGCCGGGGCACGACATGCACTACCTCAACGTCATGGCCGGGCCCGGGCCCGAGCGGGCCTGGCGGATCGTCGACGACCCGTCCCTGGCCTGGGTGCGCCAGACCTGGGCCGACCAGGAGGTCGACCCCCGCCTGCCGCTGGTGCGACCCGCCCCGACCCCCGCCCCAGGAGGGCCCTCGTGAGCACCGTGCGCCTGACCGTCGCCCAGGCGACCGTGCGCTTCCTCGCCGCCCAGCACGTCGAGCGCGACGGCGCCCGCACCCGGTTCTTCGCCGGGTGCCTGGGCATCTTCGGCCACGGCAACGTCGCCGGCCTGGGCCAGGCGCTGCTCGAGGCCGAGCTGGACGCCACCCCTGACCGGCCCCCCTCGCTGCCCTACGTGCTCGGCCGCAACGAGCAGGCCATGGTGCACACCGCGGTGGCCTACGCCCGCGCCAAGGACCGGCTCGCGGCGTGGGCGGTCACCACCTCGGTGGGCCCGGGCGCCACGAACATGCTCACCGGCGCCGCGCTGGCCACGGTCAACCGGCTGCCGGTGCTGCTGCTGCCGGCCGACACCTTCGCCACCCGCGCCCCGGCCCCGGTGCTCCAGGAGCTCGAGCGGCCCGACGCCGGCGACGTCACCGTCAACGACGCCTTCCGCCCCCTCTCGCGGTACTTCGACCGGGTGTGGCGCCCCGAGCAGCTGCCCGCCGCGCTCCTCGGTGCGGTGCGGGTGCTCACCGACCCCGCCGAGACCGGCGCCGCCACCGTGGCGATCCCGCAGGACGTGCAGGCCGAGGCCCACGACTGGCCGGTCGAGCTGTTCGCCGAGCGCACCTGGCACGTGGGGCGCCCGCTGCCGCAGCCCGACGCCCTGGCCCGGGCCGTCGCCGTGGTCCGCTCGGCCCGGCGCCCGCTGCTCGTCGCCGGCGGCGGGGTGCTCTACGCCGGCGCCACCGAGGCCCTGCGCGGCCTGGTGGAGGCCACCGGCGTGCCCGTGGGCCAGACCCAGGCCGGCAAGGGCGCGCTGCCCTTCGACCACCCGCAGTCGGTGGGGGCGATCGGCTCCACCGGCACCACGGCGGCCAACGCCCTGGCGCGCGAGGCCGACGTCGTCATCGGCGTGGGCACCCGCTACCAGGACTTCACCACCGCCTCCAACACCGCCTTCGCCGCGCCCGGCGTCCGCTTCGTCAACCTCAACGTCGCCGGCCTCGACGCGGTCAAGCGCTCCGGGGTCAGCGTGGTCGCCGACGCCCGCGAGGGCCTGGTGGCGCTGGCCGCGGCCCTGGAGGGCTGGTCGGTGGACGCCGCCTACCGCGAGGAGGTCGCGCGGCTGGGCGCCGCGTGGCACGAGACCGTCGCGAGCGCCTACGCCCGCGACGGCGAGCGGCCCGCCGCGCCGGAGGCCCAGCCGACCCAGGCCGAGGTGCTCGGCGCCGTCGACGCCGTGTGCGGCCCCCGCGACGTCGTCGTCTGCGCCGCGGGCTCGATGCCCGGCGACCTGCACCGGCTCTGGCGGGCCCGCGACCCCGGCGGCTACCACGTCGAGTACGGCTACTCGTGCATGGGCTACGAGATCGCCGGCGGCATCGGGGTGCGGATGGCGGCGCCCGACCGCGAGGTGGTCGTCATGGTCGGCGACGGGTCCTACCTGATGATGGCGACCGAGCTGGTGACGGCGGTCCAGGAGGGTGTGAAGATCGTCGTCGTGCTGGTGCAGAACCACGGCTACGCCTCGATCGGGGCCCTGTCGGAGAGCCTCGGCAGCCAGCGCTTCGGCACCCGCTACCGCGCCCGCACCGCCTCCGGGCGCCTCGACGGCGAGCTGCTGCCGGTCGATCTCGCGGCCAACGCCGAGAGCCTGGGGGTGCGCGTGCTGCGCGCGACGACCCGCGGCGAGCTCGACGAGGCCCTGCGCGCGGCGAGGGCCGCCCCGGAGACCACCGTGGTGCACGTCGAGACCGACCCCCTCGCGCCGTCGCCCGGCAGCGGCTCGTGGTGGGACGTGCCCGTCGCGGAGGTCTCCTCGCTGGCCTCCACCCGGGCCGCCCGCGCCGAGTACGAGGCCCGCAAGCCCGCCCAGCGGCCCTACCTCACCCCGTCCGAGCTGCCACCAGCCCCCCACCCGAGAGGCACGCGATGACCGAGCTGTCCGTCGAGGAGCACCTGACGCCCCCCGCCCCGGAGACCGAGGCCCCCGGTGCCGGTGCACGGCCGCGGGTGCCCGACGTGGTGCGGCACTGGATCGGCGGGGCGCTCACCGAGGGCGCCTCCACCCGCAGCGCGGACGTGTTCGACCCGGCGACCGGGGCGGTGGCCCGCACGGTGCTGCTGGCCGAGCCCGGCGACGTCGACGCCGCCGTCGCCGCGGCCGCGGCGGCGTTCCCGGGCTGGCGCGACACCTCGCTGGCCAAGCGGACGGCGGTGCTGTTCCGCTTCCGCGAGCTGCTCGCCGCCCGCACCGGCGAGCTGGCCGCGATCATCACCGCCGAGCACGGCAAGGTGCTCTCCGACGCCGCCGGCGAGGTGGCCCGGGGCCTGGAGGTCGTCGAGTTCGCCTGCGGGATCCCGCACCTGCTCAAGGGCGGGTTCACCGAGAACGCCTCGACGAGCGTCGACGTGCACTCGGTGCGCCAGCCGCTGGGCGTGGTGGGCGTCATCTCCCCGTTCAACTTCCCGGCGATGGTGCCCATGTGGTTCTTCCCCGTGGCCATCGCCGCGGGCAACACCGTGGTGCTCAAGCCCAGCGAGAAGGACCCCTCCGCGGCGGTGTGGATCGCGGCGCTGTGGGCCGAGGCGGGCCTGCCCGACGGGGTGTTCAACGTCGTCCACGGCGACAAGGTGGCCGTCGACGCGCTGCTGGCCCACCCCGACGTGAAGTCGGTCTCGTTCGTGGGGTCCACCCCGATCGCCCGGTACGTGTACGAGCGGGGCACCGCGGCGGGCAAGCGCGTGCAGGCCCTGGGCGGGGCGAAGAACCACATGCTCGTGCTGCCCGACGCCGACCTCGACCTCGCCGCCGACGCGGCGGTCAACGCCGGCTTCGGCTCGGCGGGCGAGCGGTGCATGGCGGTCTCGGCGCTGGTGGCGGTCGGCGGCATCGCCGACGAGCTCGTCGCGAAGATCGCCGAGCGGGCGCGGGGGATCCGCACCGGCGACGGGCGGCGCGGGTGCGACATGGGACCGCTGGTCACCGGGGCGCACCGCGACAAGGTGGCCTCCTACGTCGACGCCGGCGAGCGGGAGGGCGCCAGCGTGGTCGTCGACGGGCGCGGGGTCACCCCGGACGCCGAGGGCGGTGCGGACGGCGGGGGCTTCTTCCTCGGCCCCACCCTGCTCGACCGCGTCACCCCGGCGATGTCGGTCTACACCGACGAGATCTTCGGCCCGGTGCTCTCGGTGGTGCGGGCCGAGACCTACACCGAGGCCGTCGACCTGGTGAACGCCAACCCGTACGGCAACGGCGTGGCGATCTTCACCAACGACGGGGGCGCCGCGCGGCGCTTCGCCAACGAGGTGCAGGTCGGCATGATCGGGATCAACGTGCCCGTGCCGGTGCCGATGGCCTACTACTCCTTCGGCGGGTGGAAGGACTCGCTGTTCGGCGACTCCCACGCCCACGGCGTCGAGGGCGTGCACTTCTTCACCCGCGGCAAGGTCGTCACCAGCCGCTGGCTCGACCCCTCGCACGCCGGGGTCGACCTGGGCTTCCCCACGAACACCTGAGGGCGGCGGTGACCGATCCGCTCGCCGTCGTCGGCGGCGAGCCGCTGCAGCGCGCCGCGGCGCCGCTGGCGGAGCTGCGGGTCGCCGTGGTCGGCGCGGGCGCGATGGGCGCCGACCACGTGCGTCGGCTGGCCACGACCACCGCGCGCGCCCGGCCGGTGGTGGTGAGCGACGCCGTCCCCGCCGCCGCCCGGCGGGTGGCGGCCTCGGTGCCCGGCGGGGGCGTGCGCGCCGTGGACGACCCGCTCGCGGCGGTCGCCGACCCCGAGGTCGACGCCGTGCTCGTGGCGACCCCCGGGCCGACCCACGCGCCGCTGGTGCTCGCCTGCCTGGAGCGGGGCCTGCCCGTGCTGTGCGAGAAGCCGCTGACCACGACCTCGGACTCGGCGATGGCCGTGGTGCGCGCGGAGCGCGCGACGGGCCGCCGGCTCGTGCAGGTGGGCTTCATGCGCCGCTTCGACGCCGAGCACGTCGCGCTCCGCGCGCTGCTGGCCTCGGGGGAGCTGGGCGACCCGCTGCTGCTGCACTGCGTGCACCGCAACGCCGCGCCCCCGGCCGGGGCGACCGCCGAGTCGGTGCTGCTGGACTCGCTGGCGCACGAGGTGGACGCCGCGCGCTTCCTGCTGGGCGAGGAGGTCGTCGCGGTGCAGGTGGTCGCGCCGCGGCGGTCGCCGTCGGCCCCGCCGGGCCTGGCCGACCCGCTGCTGGTGCTGCTCACCACCGCCGGGGGGCGGGTGGTCGACGTCGAGCTGTTCCTCGCCGCGGGAACGGCGTACGAGGTGCGCACCGAGGTGGTCGCGGAGCGCGGTGCCGCGTCGATCGGGCACGACGTCGGCCTGGTGGCCACCCTGCCCGGGCCCGGCGGCTGGCGCCGCGGGGGCGCGCTGGCGCCCGGCTACCTGGAGCGGTTCGCGGCCGCCTACGACGCCGAGGTGCAGTGCTGGGCCGACGCCGCCCGGCACGGTGGCGCGGACGGGCCGGGCGCCGAGGACGGCGCGGCGGCGGTGGCGGTGTGCGAGGCCGCGGTGGCCTCCTTCCGCACGGGAGAGCGGGTCGAGGTGCGGCCCGACCCCGACCGAGGACAGCGGTGACGACGAGAGGAGCACGGACGTGAGCGCGCAGACGGGCACGCAGGCCAGCACGGGGACGAGCACGGGAGCGGGCGCGGGGGCGCTGCGGATCGGGACCGCCCCCGACTCCTGGGGGGTGTGGTTCGCCGACGACCCGCGCCAGGTGCCCTGGGACCGGTTCCTCGACGAGGTCGCCGAGGCCGGGTACCACTGGATCGAGCTCGGCCCCTACGGGTACCTGCCGACCGACCCGGAGCAGCTGCGCGACGAGCTGGGCCGCCGCGACCTGGCGCTGTCGGGCGGGACGGTGTTCACCGGCTTCCACCGCGAGGGCGACCAGTTCACCCGGGCCTGGGAGCAGGCGCTGGCCGTGGCGGAGCTGACCACGGCGCTCGGCGCGGAGCACCTCATCGTCATCCCCGACCTGTGGCGCTCCGACGTCACCGGGCGGGAGAGGGAGCCGCGCACCCTCACCGACGAGCAGTGGGCGCGGCTGGCCGCGGGGCACGACGAGCTGGGGCGGGCCCTGGCCGAGCGGTTCGGGGTGCGCCAGCAGTTCCACTCCCACGCCGACAGCCACGTGGGCACCCACGCGGAGGTGGAGCGGTTCCTGGCGATGACCGACCCGCGCTGGACCAACCTGTGCCTGGACACCGGGCACATCGCGTACTACGGGGGTGACAGCCTCCGGCTGATCACCGAGCACCCCGAGCGGATCGGGTACCTGCACCTGAAGCAGGTCGACCGCGCGCTGCGCGACGCGGCCCTGGCGGGCGACCTGCCGTTCGCGACAGCGGTGGCGCAGGGGGTGATGACCGAGCCGCCGGCCGGTGAGCCGCCGCTGGCGCCGGTGGTCGAGCTGGTCGCCGGGCTCGACCCGTCGACCTTCGCCGTGGTCGAGCAGGACATGTACCCGCTGGCCGACCTGGGCGCGCCGCTGCCGATCGCCGTCCGCACCCGCGAGCACATCCTGGCCACCGCCGGCCCGGCCGCCCGGATGCGCTGACCCGGGTGCGCTGAGCCCGCCTCAGCGGGGGGCGTCGACCGCCGGGGGCTCGGGGGAGCGGGCGTCGCCGCCGCGGGCCCCGGCCAGCGGGGTGCCGTCGACGGCGCAGTGGCGCAGGTGCGCGCCGTCGCTCGCGGGCCGCGGCGCCGGCGGGCGCAGCTGCTGGGTGTCGCCGTCGTCGTCCAGCACGTCGTCGCGGATGGTGGCCGCGGCGAGCAGCCCGCCGGCCACCAGGAGCACGGCGCAGACGACCGCGCTGGTGCGGAAGCCGGCGTCGAAGGCGGCGGGGTCGGTGTAGCTGTCGCCGCCGAGGCCCGCGGCGGCGGGGATGACGGCGATCGCCACCAGCCCCGCGGCGCGGGCGACGGCGTTGTTGACCCCCGAGGCGAGCCCCGCGTGCTGGGCGTCGGCGGAGGCCAGGGCCGTCGCGGTCAGCGGCGCCACCATCAGCGAGAGCCCGAGGCCGAAGACCAGCACGCTGGGCAGCACGTCGGTGACGTAGTCGGCGCCCGGGCCGATCCGCAGCATCAGCAGCACGGCCCCGGCGCAGACCAGCGGGCCGCCCGCCATCGGCAGCCGCGGCCCGATCCGGGTGGCCAGCGCCCCGCCCCGGGCCGACAGGGCGAGCATGACCACGGTGATCGGCAGCATCGCGGTGCCCGCGGCGATCGGCGAGAACCCGGCGACCACCTGCAGGTGCACCACGAGCAGGAAGAAGATCGCCCCGAAGGCGGCGTAGACGGCGAAGGTGACGCCGTTGGCGGCGCTGAACTGCCGCGAGGCGAAGATGCCCAGCGGCAGCATGGGCGAGGCCGTGCGCCGCTCGACGGCGACGAAGGCGAGCGCCGCGGCGATCCCGACCACCCCGGCCGCCAGCACCGGCACCGACGCGGCGCCGCGGCCGGGCGCCTCGATCAGGGCGTAGGTGGTGCCGGCCAGGGCCAGGGCGCCCAGGGCGGCGCCGGCCAGGTCGGTGCGGCCGGTCGCGGTGGGGTCGCGCGTCTCGGGCACGTGGCGCTGGGAGATGACGACGACGGCGGCGGCGAGGGGCACGTTGATGAAGAACACCCACCGCCACGAGGCGTACTGCACCAGCCACCCGCCGAGGAACGGGCCGATCGCCGTGGCCACCCCGCCCAGGCCCGACCACGCGCCGATCGCGCGGGCGCGGTCCGCCGGCGCGAAGGACGCCTGGATCATCGCCAGGCTGCCCGGGGTCAGCAGCGCGCCGCCGACCCCCTGCAGGGCCCGGGCGGCGATCAGCGCCGGGGCGTTCGGGGCGAGGCCGCACAGCAGCGAGGCGACGGCGAACCACACCACGCCGACGACGAAGATGCGGCGGCGCCCGAAGCGGTCGCCGAGGGCGCCGCCGAGCAGGATGAACGATGCGAGGGTCAGCGTGTAGGCGGTGACGGTCCACTGCAGGGCCGCGAAGTCGGCGCCGGTGTCGGCGCCGATGGCGGGCAGCGCCACGTTGACCACGGTGGCGTCGATGCCCGCCAGCCCGGAGCCGAGGATCGAGGCGAGGAGCACCCAGCGCCCGGCCGTGGAGGAGAAGCGGAGCGGTTCCGGCGTGGTCGCCGGCGCGGCGTGCGGCACTCCGGGGATGCTACGGCCTCCCGCCCCCTCGCGATGATCTTGGGGTTCGTCCGCCCTGAGGTGCCCTGGCGCGGGCGGGAGCCCAAGATCATCGCGTGGGGGCCGGCCCGTGCTGGCACGATGCCGGGACGGGCGATCGGCGGGGTCGCCGGCCGAGGGGAGCGCGCGTGTTCGAGGCGGACGACATCCGGGACTGGCGCGACGCGGCCGTCGTGGACGAGGTGGGGGAGAAGATCGGCACGCTCGAGGCCATCTACTTCGACACCGCCACCGACGAGCCGGCGTTCGCGACGGTGAAGGTCGGGCTGGTGAGCAAGAAGCTGGTGCTCGTGCCGCTCGCCGGCGCCCGCGTCGCGCCCAAGCACCTGCGCGTGGCGGTGAACCGCTCCCTGACCAAGGACGCCCCGTCGATCGACGTGGACGGCGAGCTCACCGCGGCGATGGAGCCGGCGGTCTTCGGCCACTACGGGCTGCCGTACCGGCCCGGTTCCGCCGGGGAGCGGCGCCTCGGCCGTCGCTGAGCGCTGCGTCGCGCCGGGCCACCCCCCGGCCGGGAGCTGGCCCGGGTCGCAGGAGGCGGCGTAGCGTCCTGCGGCGTGCACCGCAGCCGGCTCTCCACCCTGCTGATCGACGCCCCGTCGGCCGCCGCTGAGCGGTCCGCGCAGTTCTGGTCGGCCGCGCTCGGCGCCCGGGTCGAGCACCAGCCCGAGGAGCCGCAGTACACGGGCCTGCGCGGTGCGGTGCCGGGGCTGGTGACCGCGGTGCAGGCCGTGGACGACGAGCCGCGCTACCACGTCGACCTCGAGACCGACGACGTCGACGCCGAGGTGGCCCGGCTGCTGGCCCTCGGCGCGGTGGAGGTGTCGGCGTGGCAGGGGTGCCGCACGCTGCGGGCGCCCGGCGGGCACCTGCTGTGCGTCATCCCCGTGCACAGCGACCCCGAGGAGTTCGCGGCGCACGCCCGGACCTGGCCCGGACCCTCGGCCTGAGACCGTCCGGGGCGCGCGGATCACGGCATCTGACCTGCTCGTTCCCGCATGGCGGATAGCCTTCCCACGTGGTGGCGGAGGAGGACACGATCGGGAAGGCGACCCGGCTGCTCGGGCTGCTGGGCACCGCGCCGGACGGCGCGACCCTCTCGCAGCTGGCCCGAGGCAGCGGGTTCCCGCTCTCCTCGACCCACCGGCTGCTCGCCTCGCTGCGGCGCGACGGCTTCGTGACGCTCGACGCGTCGTCCAAGCGCTACGGGCTCGGGCTGCGGCTGTTCCAGCTCGGCGCGGCGGTGGCGGCGGCGCGCGGCTTCAGCGGCGCCGCGCTGCCGGTGCTGCGCGAGCTGGCCGACGCCACGGGGGAGGCGTGCCTGATGTCGGTGCTCGACGACGGCGCGCCGCTGACGGTGCACCACGTCGAGGGCCGCCAGGCGGTGGGCGTGCGGGCCGTGGCCGGGGGGCGCGAGCCGCTGCACAGCACCGCGACCGGCAAGGTGCTGCTCGCCTTCGCGCCCGCGGCCGTGCGGCGCGACCTGCTCGAGCACGCGGAGCTGGCCCCGTCGACGCCGCGCACCATCACCGACCGCACCGCGTTCCGCGAGGAGATCGCGGCCGTGGGCGCGCAGGGGTTCGCGGTTTCGGACGAGGAGCACCGCAGCGGCATCCGGTCGATCGGGGTGCCCGTGCCCGGCACCCTGGGGCACGCCGTCGCCGCGGTGGCGGTGTCGTCGCCGGCGTACCGGACCACGGTCACCGCGGCGGTGCGTCACCTGCCCGTGCTGCGGCACGCGGCGGAGCAGCTCGCGGTGCTCCTGCCCCACCGCTGACGCCCTTTTGTGGAAGGTCCTTCCGGCATGCGGGACACGAGTCGTGACGAACCGGGCGCCGACGCGGCCGTCCAGGTGCTCCGGCCGGCACGCCACCCTCCGCCCGTGGTCGAGCCCCGCCCCGGTGTGCCCCGGCCCGTCCTGGTCCGTCCCGCCCCGCCCCGCACTCGTGAGGGGAAGTGCGGTCCACGGGGCTCAGGAAGGGCATCCTCCCGGGACCCTGCGCTCCAGCGGACTCAGGAGGAGCACTGTCCCGGGAGGATGCGGTCCGCCACGCCCAGGGGCCGCACTGTCTCCGGACAGTGCCGGTCCGCGCGGCCGCGGGTGGCCGACCCGCGGGCCAGTGCCTAGGGTCGCGGCACCACCCCGTCGACCACCGGAGGCTGCGATGGCGCAGGCCGACCCGCGGAGCGCGCGCCCGGGAAGCTCCGTCGCCGACGCGTTCCCCACCCGCCACCATCCCAGGCCCGAGGTCCGCGAC
>CADCUY010000039.1 GCA_902806005.1 uncultured Quadrisphaera sp.
GCCTGCACCGTCCCCGGGGCGGTGGAGACCGCGGGCGGAGCTCAGCAGGCGTCAGCGGTGTCCACGGCCTCGCCCGGGGCGGGCGCGGGCGGCGGGGTGGTGCTCGCGGACGGCGGGGGGGTGGCCGTCGCGGGGTCGGACGGCGGCGCGCTCGCGGTGGGGGAGGGCTCGGGCGCCGGGGGGAGCAGGGCCTGCTGGACGAGGGCGCGGATCTCGACGTAGTCCGGGTCGGCCGTGTCGACGACGTCGTTGGTGAAGGCGAGGCTGCGCAGCGGGGCGCCCTGCACGCGCAGGCCGAGCTCGGCGAACGCCGGGAGCTGCTTGGCGGGGATGTCGGTCTCGACGTTGCGCTCCGCCGACGCGGCGAGCGCGGGGAAGGCCGCGGCGAGGGCGGGGACGTCGAACTGCTCCACCGCGGCGCCCACGGTGCAGCGCTGGCGGCGCATCCGGTCGTAGTCGTCGGAGCCTGTGCGCGAGCGGGCGTACCAGAGGGCCTCGAAGCCGGAGAGCAGCTGGTCCTCGCCGGCCTCGACGTAGCCGGTGATCGGGTACTCGCCCACCGTGCGGCCGTTCCTGATGATGTCGCCGCCGCCGATCGGGATGTCGCGCTCGACGTCCATCCGGAGCCCGCCCATGGCGTCGACGACCTCCTCGAAGCCCTGCAGGTTCAGCACCACGTCGTAGTCGACGACCAGCCCGAGCACCTGGCCGACGACCTCGCGCATCGCGGCCAGCCCGGGCTCGGCCGACGACGGGTAGGCCTCGGGGTGCTGCTCGCCCCACTGCCAGACGGCGTTGAGGATGCACTCGTCGCTCGTGGCGCTGTCGCCGCAGCTGTAGCCGTCGGGGTGCTCGCGGGCGCCGTCCGAGCCGGGGGCGAACGGCGCGAAGCGCAGGTTCCGGGGCAGGTTGAACAGCACCGTCTCGCCGGTCTTGGTGTCGATGCTGGCGACGAAGATCGTGTCGGGGCGGATGCCGGTGCGGTCGGCGCCGGCGTCCGAGCCCAGCAGCAGCACGTTCACCCGCGGCGTGGTGGCCCAGGGGTCGGCGGCCGCGACGTCGGGGTCGGCCAGGCCGCTGCGGTCGCCGCCGTCGTCGCCGAAGACCTCGGCGAGCAGCGACCGCTGGGCGACGACGTAGCGGGTGGCCGTGGCCGCCGGCAGGGAGACGATGCCCATCAGGGCGGCGACGAGGACGACGGCGAGCACCCGCTGGCCCGCGGTCAGCTCGCCCCGCCGCAGGGCCAGGTGGCTGCCGACGATGACCGCGCACCAGACCAGGGCCAGGACGACGATGCCGATGGCGGCGCCGAGCAGCACCCGCGGGTCCGTGCCCACGCGCAGGGCCAGCGGCAGCGCCCGGCCGGTGACGACGAGCGCCGCGGCGCCCGCGACCGCCAGCACGATGAGCGTGATCAGCGCCCACCCGGACCTGCGGCGGCCGGCCAGCACCAGGCCCGTGCCCGGCAGGACGGCGCCGACGACGGTCAGGGCCATCAGGCGCGGGAAGCCGTCGCCCACCCCGTTGGCGTGGCGCCCGCCGGCGTCGCGCTGCGGCCGCCGCCCGCGCTCGGGGCCCTGGGGGCCGGGGTCCTGGACGACGTCGGCGAGCGAGGCCTGGTCCAGCGGCACCGCGGAGCGGACCTCGCGGCCGCTGCGCTGGCGCGGGGCCCGGCGGTCCTGGGTCGCGACGTCGCCGGGGCGCAGGTCGCGCCGGCGCGGGTAGTGCGCCGAGTCGGCGGTCATCGGCGCCTCCTCGGTCGGCTCGGTGCGGTGGCTGCTGCGGGTGGGCGGGGTGCCCGGTCATTCCACCACCTCGGAGGCCCGGATCAGCGGTGCTCGGCGCATCGCGTCGCCGGCTCGCGCACGGGGCGGGGCCGCGGGCGCTACCCTGGGCGGCGCCGACGACGCCGTCCTGCGGGGCGTCGGCGCGTGCGAGGAGGCGTCGCCTAGTGGCCTATGGCGCCCGCCTGCTAAGCGGGTTTGGAGTGATACTCCATCGCGGGTTCAAATCCCGCCGCCTCCGCACGGCCCGACCGGGCCCGGCCGCTGCTGGCGGCCGGGCCCGGTCCGTGCCGGCTCGGCCGGCTCACTGGTACGAGACGAAGACCGGCGCCGGTGCGACGTCGAGGGTCTGCTGCGGGGTGAACGTCGGGGTGTCCTCGTCGTAGAAGTTCTTCCAGCCCCAGTGCACCGCCGGCGGGGGCTGCGCGGTGAGCGTGCGCCAGGTGGCGAGCTTCGTGCCCGGCTCGCCGTTGCCGTCACCGTGGAGCACGACCGCGAGCTCGTCGCGGCTGGTGTCCAGGCGCTCGCGGCCCTCGATCATCGAGAGCCGGAACTGGTGCAGCAGCAGCACCTTCTGGGGCAGCGCCCGGTCGCGCGTCAGGTCGGCCAGCCAGGTCGCGACGGCGTTCACCTCGTCCACGCCCACCGAGCCGATCTGGCGCAGGTGCACCTGGCCCGGCTCCAGGCGCCACTCCGGGTCGAGGGCCAGGCCGACGTGGGGCAGGGCCAGCAGCTCCTCGTAGCGCCGGGCCTGGGTGAGGAAGTCGGTGCGGCCCGGCTGCAGGTCGAGGACGACGTAGACCCCGGCCGCGCCCGCCGCCTCGACCCACGGGCGCAGCACCTCGACGTCGGTCGGGGTCGAGTAGTCGCCGTCCGGGCCCGGTGACGACGAGGCGAGCGTCGTGATGATCTCCAGCGTGGGGACGACGGTCACGCCCTCGGTGGCGGGCAGCGCGTCGTACTCCGCCGCGACGGCGCGGGCCCGCTCGAGCGCGGCGTCCAGCGGCTGCTCGCCGAGCACCCCGAGGGAGGGGGTGACGGGGGAGCCGTACAGGGCGACCAGGAGGCGACCGGGCCACAGCCGCTGGCCGCCGCCGGGCAGCTGGACGCCGGTCGCGGCGGTCGCCGTCCGGGCCGCCAGGCGCTCGGGCGGGCCGAAGACGGTGCCGAGGGCCAGCACCGTGCCACCCTCTTCGCCCAGGGCGGCGACGGCGTCGGCGAAGGCGCGCGGGTCGCCGT
>CADCUY010000040.1 GCA_902806005.1 uncultured Quadrisphaera sp.
GGGGTCGCGCCGCCGTCGACGACGGTGACGACGAAGGCCGCGACCAGCGCCCACTGCACGACCAGCAGCGCCCACACCCCCGCGCCGAGGACGGCGCACGCGGGCACCAGCCAGCGGGCGGCGGGCAGGGCGAGCAGCCGCCGGGACGGGCTGCCCCCGGGGCGCCGGGTGCCGGGGCCCCGCATCAGTAGGCGTGGTCGAGGGCGCCCTCGTCGGGGCGGACGCGCTCGCGGAAGACGTGGTAGTTCCACACCTGGTAGCCGATGATCAGCGGCAGGAAGATGCCGCCGACCCAGGTCATCAGCTCCAGGGTGTACCCCTGGCTGGCCGAGTCCTCCAGGGTGAGGCTGTTCGCGGCGTCGAGGGTGGAGGGCAGCACCTCGCCGCGGGTGAACAGGGCGATGAACACCGTCACGGTCGCGAAGACGATGGTCAGCCCGCTCATCGTGAACGCCAGGGTGTCGCGCTTGGTCGACAGGGCCAGCCAGATGCTGGCCAGGGTGAGGAACGCGGCCACCGGGAACACCCAGGGCAGCACCCCGAAGCTCTCGAACAGCCCCTCGGTGACGTAGCCCATGATCACGAAGGCCAGGATCGCCACGGTGGCCAGGGCGCCCCAGCGCAGGGCCGCGCGCCGTGCCCGGGTGTAGAGCTCCGAGTCGGTGTGCAGGCGCAGCAGCAGGAAGTTGGCGCCGTGCAGCACGAACAGCAGCGTCGTCGCGGCGCCCCCGACCAGGGCGAAGGGCGTGAAGATGTCGGCCAGGCCGCCCTCGACCTTGGCGTCGGCGTTCACCGGCAGGCCCTCGATGAGCTTGGCCATCACCACGCCCCACAGGAACGCGGGGAGGACGCTGCCGGAGAAGGACATCCAGTCCCAGAAGCTGCGCCAGCGCTGGTGGTCGACCTGGTTGCGGAACTCGAAGGAGACCCCGCGCAGCAGCAGCGCCAGGAGGATGGCGATGAACACCGGGTACAGCCCGCTGAACACCGCGCCGTACCAGATGGGGAACGTCGAGAACATCACGCCCGCGGCCAGGATGACCCACACCTCGTTGCCGTCCCAGAACGGGCCGATGGTGCCGGTCAGGGCCTTCTCCTCGGCCTCGTTGCGGGCCAGCGACGGGCGCAGCATGTCGACGCCGAAGTCGAAGCCCTCGAGGAAGAAGTACAGGGTGAAGGTGAGCGCGACGAGCCAGAACCAGAGCGTGACCAGGTCCATCAGTTGCGCCGCTCGTAGTCCTGGAAGCCGTCGCTGCCGCGGCCCTGCACGGCGTAGCTCGGCGCGGGAGCCGCCGCCAGCTGCACCTCGGGCTTGGTGTGCAGGCCGGCGCGGGCCGTGCGGGTGAGCAGGAAGATGTCGAGCCCGATCAGGCCGAGGTAGACCACCCACAGCCCGACCAGGCCGACGAGCACCTCGGGCACGGTGTTGGCGCTGACCCCCTCGTCGGTGGTCAGCAGCCCGTAGACCATGAACGGCTGGCGGCCCATCTCGGTGACGATCCAGCCGGTGAAGTTGGCGATCCACGGCAGCGGCAGCATGAAGACGCACAGCCGCAGGAACCAGCGCATGTCGTTCAGCCCGTCCCGGCGCCGCCACCAGAAGAACAGGCCGGCGAAGGCGACCAGCAGCATCAGCCCGCCGATCGCCACCATGATGCGGAACGACCAGTACACCCAGGTGACCGCCGGAAAGTAGTCGCGGCCCTGGCCGAACTGCTGCTGGTACTCCTCGTTGAGGGTGTTCATGCCCTGGTAGCTGGCGTCGAGGCTGTTGTCGGCGAGGATCGACCCGAGGTAGGGGATCTCGACGCTGACGGTGTTCTCCCTGTTCTCCTCGTCGATCAGGGCCACCGCCGACCACGGCGCGGGCGACTTCGAGTCCTCCCACTGCGCCTCCATCGCGGCGAACTTCATCGGCTGGTCCTCGCGGGCGTACTGCGCCGCGGTGTGCCCGCTGCCGGCGGAGAACACGGAGCCGACGGCGGCGAAGACCAGGGCGATCCGGAAGGCGCGCGAGAAGACCGCCACGTTGCGGCGGCGCAGCAGGTGGTAGGCGCTGATGGCGAGCACGAAGAAGCCGGCCACCGACCAGGCGCTGCCCTGCACGTGCAGGGAGTACAGGATCGCCTTGTAGTTGAACACCACGGCGCTGAAGTCGGTGAGGAACGCCTGGTCGCCGACGACCTCGTAGCCGACGGGGTGGTGCATCCACGCGTTGGCCATGACGATCCAGAACATGCTGATCTGGGTGCCGATGGCCACCAGCCAGATCGCGCCCAGGCGCATCCACGGCTTCAGCCGGTCCTTGCCGAACCACCAGATGCCGATGAAGGTGCTCTCGAGGAAGAACGCCATGAGCACCTCGAGGGCCAGCGGCACCCCGAAGATGTTGCCCACGAACTCCGAGTACTCGCTCCAGTTCATGCCGAACTGGAACTCCTGGACGATGCCGGTGACGACGCCGACCGCGAAGTTGATGAGGAACAGGTGGCCGAAGAAGTTGGTCAGCCGCTGGTAGTGCTGGCGGCGGTCGGCGCTGACGAAGGCGATGGTCTCCATCACGGCGATGAGGAACGCGAGCCCGACGGTGAGCGAGACGAAGAAGAAGTGGAAGATGCTCGTCGTCGCGAACTGGAAGCGCGAGAGCTCGAGGACGTCCATGCCTGTTCCACCCTGATCTCGGGACCGCGGTCCCTGGACGGACCCCTGCTGCGGACATCCCAACCCAGAACGGGCGATCACGCGCCCCGATCATGGGCCTCCCGCACCGCGCGCGACCGTGACGTCGGGCACGCTGGGGCGGTGCCCGCCCGACGCCGGATCACCCCCGAGGAGGGCCTGGCCGCCGTCGCCGCGTGGGAGGCGGCCGGAGCCGGCGCGGCGACGCGGACGACCACGGCGACGGCGGTCCGCTACACCCTCGAGGAGCTCGCCGAGCGCGCGCCCGGGCGGTCGGTGGAGGTGCGCGTCGCGCCCTACGGGGTGACCCAGTGCGTGCCCGGGCCCCGGCACACGCGCGGCA
>CADCUY010000041.1 GCA_902806005.1 uncultured Quadrisphaera sp.
GTGCCCGAGCACCTGGTCGGCGCCGCCGGCGGCCTGTGCGGCGTCGGCCCCGCCTACTGGGCCCTGCTGGTCGAGGCGCAGGTCGACGCCGGCGTGCGCCGGGGCCTGAGCCCCGCCCAGGCCTCGGCGCTGGTCACCGAGACCATGGGCGGCACGGCCGACCTGCTGGCGGCCCGCGGTCACGACACCCTGGCCGTGCGCCGCGCGGTCACCTCCCCGGGCGGGGTCACCGCCCGGGGGCTCGCCGCGCTGGAGCGGGCGGGGGTCCGGGCCGCCTTCTCGGCGGCGATGGACGCCGTCGCCGGTGACTGACCTCACGTCCGTGAGATCGACAGCGGGGGCGAGGTCGCCCGCGCCGTGTGAGACTTCATCGGCTGGGCCCCGGTGCCCCGTGCGTCTGCCGGACCGGTGGCGCCCCACCCGTCCCCTGCCCCCCGGAGACCGCGTGACCCTCGAGATGAGCGCGCCCAGCGCAGCCCCCACCACCCAGCCCCGCCCGGCGAAGGGCCCGCGCCGCGGGCCGTCCCGCGGCGCCTCCGAGTTCGCCGAGCTGTCGGCGACCATCCAGGGGATGGGGCTGCTGGAGCGGCGCTACGGCTACACCTGGACGCGGCTGAGCGCCGCCGTCCTCGCGCTGGGCGGCGTCGCGGTCGGGTTCTGGCTGATCGGCGACTCGTGGTTCCAGCTCATCGTCGCCGCCGTCCTCGCGGTCGTCGCCACCCAGATCGCCTTCCTCGGCCACGAGGCCGCGCACCGGCAGCTGTTCACCTCGGCGCGGTGGAACGAGTGGACCACGCTGGTGCTGGTCGCCCTGCTCAGCGGCATGAGCTCGATGTGGTGGTCGCGCAAGCACACCAAGCACCACGCCGCCCCCAACCAGGAGGGCAAGGACCCCGACATCGAGTCGTCGGTGCTGGCCTTCACCCCCGCCGCCGTGAAGCAGCGGGGCCGGGTCGGCTCGTGGTTCGCCGCCCGCCAGGGCTGGTTCTTCTTCCCCCTGCTGCTCCTCGAGGGCCTGAACCTGCACGTGCTGAGCATCAGGGCCCTGTGCGAGCGCGGCGCCGTCAAGCGCCGCTGGGTCGAGCTCAGCTTCATCACCGTGCGCCTCGGCGGCTACCTCGCCGCGATCTTCCTGGTGCTGCCCCCCGGCAAGGCCGCCGCCTTCCTCGGCGTCCAGCTGGGCCTCTTCGGCCTCTACATGGGCTGCTCCTTCGCGCCCAACCACAAGGGCATGCCCCTGGTGCCCGAGTCGATGAAGGTCGACTTCCTGCGCCGCCAGGTGCTCATGTCCCGCAACATCCGCGGCGGGCGCTTCACCACCTGGCTGCTCGGCGGGCTGAACCACCAGGTCGAGCACCACCTGTTCCCGAACATGCCCCGCCCCAACCTGGCCCGCGCCCGGGTGGTCGTGCGCCAGTTCTGCGCCGAGCGCGGCGTGGTCTACACCGAGACCGGCCTGCTCACCTCGTACGGCATCGTCGTCCAGTACCTGAACCGGGTGGGCCTGGGCGCCCGCGACCCGTTCGAGTGCCCGCTGGTCGCGAGCTACCGCCCCCGGGGCTGACCCGCCGTGCTGGTCCTGTTCAACAACCGCCTGGGCTGCCTGGGGTCGATCGTCGTCTCGCTGGTCGGGACGGCGATCGTCATCGGCCTCATCGCGCTCCTGTAGGCGCGGCGCGCGGCGGCGCTCCGTTCCACCGCGCCGAGGGGCCCGGGCAGGGGTAGAACGTCCCGCATGTCAGAGCTCCCAGCCGCCGCCGGGGTCGCCGAGGCCCCGGCGGGGGAGCTCAAGCGGTCGATCACCGGCCGCCTGCTGTTCTTCTACGTGCTCGGCGACGTCCTGGGCTCGGGGGTGTACGTCCTCATCGGCGCGGTGGCCGGGGCCGTGGGCGGTGCGTTCTGGATCGCCTTCGCCGCCGGCGTCGCGCTGGCGACGATCACCGGGCTGGCCTACGCCGAGCTCGCGACCAAGTACCCGCAGGCCGCCGGGGCCGCCCTGTACGTGGGCAAGGCCTTCAAGAACCCCGCGCTGACGTTCTTCATCACCATCTGCGCGCTCTCGGCCGTCTTCGCAGCCTCCGGCTCGCTGGCCACGGGCTTCGCCCGGTACTTCGGCTCCCTGGTGCCGGTGGTGCCCGCGCTGGTGGTGACGCTGCTGTTCGTGCTGGCGCTGACCATCGTCAACTTCATCGGCATCACCGAGTCGGTGGTGGCCAACATGGTCATGACCTTCGTCGAGGTCGCGGGCCTGGTGATCGTCGTCATCATCGGCATCGTCCACCTGTCCCGCGGCGACGCCGACCCCGGCGTGCTCGCCGAGTTCAGCACCGGCGGCGCCAGCCCGATCTTCGCCATCGTCGCCGGAGTGGCCCTGGCCTTCTTCGCCATGACCGGCTTCGAGAACGCCGCGAACGTCGCGGAGGAGACCGTGGACCCCTCGCGCACCTTCCCGCGCGCCCTCATCGGGGGCATGGTCGCAGCAGGGGTGATCTACGTGCTCGTGGCGATGTCCGCCGCCCTGGTGGTGCCGGTGCAGACCCTGGCCGAGGCGCCCGCCGCGCTGCTCACGGTCGTCGAGGCCGGCGTCCTGCCCGTCCCGGTGAGCGTCATGACCGTGCTCTTCGCGCTGATCGCGATGACGGCGATCACCAACACCACGCTGGTCTCCGTGGTCACCCAGTCGCGGATCCTCTACGGCATGGCGCGCGAGGACGTCGTCCCGCGCGTCTTCGCCCGGGTGCACCCCACCCGGCGCAGCCCGCACGTCGCGCTCGGCTTCTCCGCGGTCGTGGTCGCCCTGCTGCTCGTGGTGGGGTCGGTCGTGGACGTCGGCGACGTCGACCTCGTCGAGCGGCTGGCCGCGGTGACCGTGGTGTTCCTGCTCTTCATCTACGCGCTCGTCATCGTCTCGGCGCTGAAGCTGCGCCGCGAGCCCGCCGGCCCCGACGCCTACCGCGCGAACACGCCGCTGCTCTACCTCGGCATCGTCGGCAACGCGGTGCTGCTCACCTACGTCGTCGTCGACGACCCCGCCTCGCTGTTCTGGGTGGCCGGGCTGCTCGCCGTCGGCGTCGCCCTGTACCTGGTGCAGCGCCTGCGCGGCGGTCGCCGCCCCGCCGCCGCTGGGAGGGAGTGAGCGTGCACGTCGTCGTCGCCACCGACGGGTCGGTGCAGTCGCTGGACGCCGCGCGCCAGCTGAAGGCGTTCGCCGACCCCGCCAAGGTCGACGACGTCACGGTGGTCGCGGTCATCAGCCCGCTGGCCGCGGTGCCGTTCGTCAACGACCTGGGCCCTGCGGTCAGCGGCGTGCGCGACCCCGGCTCGCTGAGCTTCCGGCAGGAGGCCCACGACGCGACCAGCGCCGTGATGGCCGAGTTCGAGGGCTGGGGCGCCGCGGTGCACCGCCACCTGCGCAGCGGCTCACCGGCGGCGGAGATCGTCCGGGCGGCGGTCGAGCTGGACGCCGACCTCGTGGTGGTGGCCAGCGGCGGGCAGGGCCTGACGGAGACCGTGCTGCTCGGCAGCACCGCCCAGCGCGTGCAGCACTCCGCGCCCTGCCCGGTGCTGGTCGCCCGCCCCAAGCGCGCGCCGCGCTGAGCGGGCGGCCGGGTCAGCGCCGACCGGCGGTGGTGAGCGCCTCGACGCCGGCCGTGCGGGCCCCGTCGTCGACCGGGCGGCCCAGCAGCGGGCCGACGAGCCGGCGGATCGCGGGGGAGGGCGGCAGGCCGAGCCCGTCGGCGACCAGCCGGCGGAAGCTCTGGTACTGGCGCAGCGCCTCGGCGTGGTTGCCCTCGGCGAGGTGCACCTCGATCACCCGCCGGTGCGCGCTCTCGCGCAGGGGCTCGCACGCCACGGCGGCCAGCCCCACCCTCACGGCCTCGGTGTGCCGGCCGGCGGCGCACAGGTCGGCGCACGCCTGCTCGAGCGCGTGCAGGCACCCCTGGCGGTGGGTCTCCTGCGCCACCAGCAGCCAGTCCTCGCTCCACTCGGGGAGCAGGGCGGTCGTCAGCTCGTCGAGGTCCTCGGTGGGCGGCGCGTCCCGCGCGGCCCCGCCGGCCAGGGCCAGCACCCGGTCCTGGGCGGCCCACAGGTCCACCTCCACCCCCGGCGCCAGGGCCAGGGTGCTCGCCGTGCTGGCCACCAGCGGTGCTCCGCCCGGCTCGGGCACGCGCCACAGGGCCGAGCGCAGGCTCGACGCCGCGCGCTGCGCGGTGGACTCTCCCCACAGCCGCTCGGCGACCAGGCGGCGCGGCACCGGCCTGGCGCGCGCGTGCAGGGCGAGGAAGGCCAGCACCCGCTGCGCCGGCGCTCCCAGCGGCAGGACGACGTCGCCGGCGACCAGCACGAACCCGCCCAGCAGGTGGAGCCGGGCGGGGGGCGGTGCAGGCACGGAGGGCCTCCTGGGGCGGGTGCTCGGAGTGCCAGCCGCTGCCTGACCGGTACCCGACCATGCTGCCCGCACGGCGTCCGTGCCGCCGCCCGGCCGTGGTGACGCCACAGTGACGCCGGTGTCCGTTGCTGGTGACGATCCGGACACCCGGACGGGGTACGGGCCGGGGTGCACCGGGCCTGCCCGAGCCAGGACTCGCGCGGGGCCGGTGCACCAGCGGTGCCGACCGGTCGGACCGGTCCCGTCCCCTGGCCCGCTCCCCGTAGCCTCCGCAGCACGCCGTCGGACCGCTGCGCCTGAGGAGACCCGTGAGCACCGCCAGCTCGACCGAGGCCCAGCAGGAGCTGAGCCGGAGCCTGCGGCTGCGCGGCGCGCGGATCCTCGCGGTCTTCGGCCTGCTCTGGGCGGCCGCGGCCGCCGCGTCGGGCCTCCCGGACGCCGCCGCCTGGGCGACCCGCAGCGCGGCCCTCGTCGTCACCGCGGTGCTGCTGGTGCTCGCGAGCCGCTCGACCACCGGCGTCGCGGAGCGGGTCCGCCGGCTGACGCCGGGCTGGCACCGGCTGGTGGGGGCCGTGAACCTGGCGCAGTTCGCGGTGCTGGCCCTGGTCGTGGTGCTGTGCCTGGGGCTCGGCCGGCCGGAGCTGGTGGTCCCCGCGGCCGCGGTGGTCGTGGGGCTGCACTTCGTGCCCCTGGCACCCGCCTTCGACCAGCCGGAGTACCGGTGGACCGCCGCCGGGGTGTGCGCCGCCGGGCTGCTCGGCCTGGTCGTGCTGGCCACCGGGGCCGGCCCGGAGGCCTCGCGGGTCGTCGTCGGCTCGCTCGCGGCGCTGACCCTGTGGGGCACCGCGCTGCGCCTGCTGCGGCGCCCCTGACGGCGACGCCCGGCCAGCCGCCACGGCCCGGGTCCTCGCGGCGGCGCGGGGCTGGTCCGCCGCCGGTCCACTGTCGGTGGTCGGTGGCAGAGTCGCACACGTGTCGGAGGAGCGGGGCGGTCGCAGCGGGGTGCACCCCCTGCTCGCGGCCGGTCCCCGCGCGGCCGATGCCGCCGCCGAGGCCCTCGCTGCCAGCGGGCTGTCGCTGAGCCGGGGCGACCTGCGGGGCGCGATGGTCTCCCTGCACTCCGCCCAGCAGGCGCTGGAGGCGGCTCGTCTGCACGTGGTGCGCCTGCTCGCCGCTGCGGAGGATCCCGGCCCCCACCCCGGGGCGCCCACCCGCCACTTCCTGGCCGACGCCCTCGGCATCGGAGCCGGTGCAGCCCGGGCCGACCTCGAGGCCGCGAGGGCCACAGACCCCGACACCGGGATCCTGCGGGAGATGGGCGGCGCCCTGGCCGCCGGCGAGGTCACCCGGCGGCACGTCGACGTGGCCTGCCGCACGGTCGCGGCCCTGCCCACCGGGATGGTCCGCGACGAGCGCGCCGAGGTCGACCGGGTGCTGACCGCGCACGCCCGGGCCTTCTGCCCCACGGACGCCGAGAAGCTGGCCTCCCACCTGGTCGCCACGGTCGCCCCCGACGGGATCGAGCGGCACGCGGACGAGGCCTTCGAGCGCCGGGCGTGGTCGGCGCGCACCGACCGGACCGGCATGGTCCGGGCCGAGGGCGCCCTCGAGGGCGCTGACGGCGCCCAGTACCTGGCGGTGCTGCACCACCTCGCCGCGCCAGGGCGGGCCGCCGCCGGGTGCGAGGACGACGACCGGGCCCCGGCGGACGACGCGCAGCAGGCGCTCGGCGTGGGCACCGACCTGCGCACCAGGAGCCAGCGCCTGGCCGACGCGCAGGGGGAGATGGCGCGCCTGGCAGCGGCGCAGCTGAAGCTGAGGACGCCTGCCGACCCGCCCCGCGTCGTCGTGCACACCACGGTCGAGCAGCTGGCCCAGCGGGCCGGCACAGCCGAGGACGCCACCGCGGTGCTCGCGGCCGGGGCGCACCCGGGGCCGGCGACGTGCGAGCAGACCGGGCCGCTGTCCTCGGTGGTCCTGCAGGCGCTGGCGTGCGACGCCCACGTCGAGAAGGTGGTGATCGACCGGACGGGCGCCGTCGTGCGGATGGAGAGCGTGGGGCGCCTGGCCACCAGGACCCAGCGGCGGGCCCTGGCCGCCCGTGACGGGGGCTGCTCGTGGCCCGGCTGCGCGCAGCCGCCCGCGGCCTGCGACGCGCACCACGTGCGGTGGTGGTCGCGGGGTGGGCCCACCGAGCTCGGCAACCTGGCGCTGCTGTGCCCCCGCCACCACCGCGAGGCGCACCGCGAGCAGTGGACGATCACCATGCGCGACGGGGTGCCCTGGTTCACGCCGCCCGAGTGGCTCGACCCGGCGCGCACGCCGGTCCGCAACAGCTTCCACACCGCCGCGGCAGCCACCCGCGCCGCCGGTGCCGCGCTGGTCCGCGGCCGGCAGCTGCCGCTGCAGCTGCTCGCCCCGGGAGGCGGACCACCGCCGCAGACCGATCGCCCGCCGGACGCCGACCCCTCGCCGCCCTGAGGTTCAGCTCGGGCGGTCCTCGCTCAGGACGTGCCCCACCAGGGCGTTCGCGTGGCCGTGCCCCATGCCGTGCTCGGTCTTGAGCCACGCCACCAGATCACTGTGCCGGGTCCCCGGCTGCTCCGCCCGGCGCTCCCGCAGCAGCTGCTGCCAGTGCGCGACCGGCTGGCCGTACCGCGCCTCGATGGAGGGGAGGACGCCGGGCGACGCTCTCGGCCACGGGCACCTCCTCTCGGTCGACGCCGGGCAGGCTACGCCGAGCTCACAGGGCGCCCACCACCAGCGACGCGGCGAGCGCGAGCATGACGACGGCGATCGCGGCGTCCAGCACGCGCCAGGCCACCGGGCGGGCGAACAGCGGGCGCAGCAGCCGCGCCCCGTAGCCCAGGGCCGCGAACCAGGCGGCGCTGCCGGTACCCGCGCCCGCGGCGAACCACCACCGGTCACCGTCGTGGGTCTGGGCGATCGACCCCAGCAGCACCACGGTGTCGAGGTAGACGTGGGGGTTGAGCCAGGTCAGGGCCAGCACCGTGCCCACCGTCGCGGCCCGGGAGGCGGGGGCGGCGGCGTCAGTCGGCAGCAGCGCCGCCGGTCGCACGGCCCGCCGCGCCGCGAGCAGGCCGTACCCGGCGAGGAACGCGGCCCCGGCGAAGCGCACGAGGGTGACCGCAGGGGGCCACTGCTCCAGCACGGCCCCGGCCCCGGCGACCCCGGCGACGATCAGCAGCACGTCGGAGACCACGCACACGGCCACGACCACCGCCACGTGCTTCCCGCGCAGGCCCTGGCGCAGCACGAAGGCGTTCTGCGCGCCGATCGCGACGATCAGGGAGAGGCCGAGACCCAGGCCCGCAGCACCGGCGGTCAGAGCGGCGAGGTCCACGGGGACGACGGTAGGCATGCCGCCGTACTGCAGTCCAGCTCATGTTGCTGCGCCACCGTTAGCATCGCTGTCGTGGACCTCGACCTCAGCCAGCTGCGCGCCCTCAGCGCCGCCGTCGCCGAGGGCAGCCTCGAGGGTGCAGCGCGGGCCCTGCACGTCACGCCGTCGGCGGTCAGCCAGCGCCTGCGCGCCCTCGAGGTGGCCACCGGCCGGGTGCTGCTCGTGCGCAGCCGGCCGGTGCGGGTGACCGAGTCGGGGCAGGTGGTGCTGCGCCTCGCGCGCCAGGTCGAGCTGCTGGGCGCCGACGCCGCGCGCGAGCTGGAGCCCGACGGCGACGCCGAGCCGCGGGTGCTCGCGATCGCCGTCAACGCCGACTCCCTCGCCACCTGGGTGCTGCCCGCCCTGGCGCCGCTGGGCGCCGAGGTGCGCTTCGACGTCCACCGCGAGGACCAGGACCACACCGCCGCCCTCCTGCGCTCCGGGGCGGTGGTGGCCGCCGTCACCACCGACCCCGACCCCGTGCCGGGCTGCTCGGTGACCCGGCTGGGCAGCATGCGCTACCGGCCGATGGCCGCACCGGGCTTCGCCGCGCGGCACCTGCCCGACGGCCCGACGCCGGCCGCGCTCGCCGTCGCCCCCGTCGTCGTCTTCGACCGGAAGGACGACCTCCAGCACCGCTACCTGCGCTCCCGCCTCGACGGCGGCCCGGCCCGGCACCTGCACCACGTGCCCGCGTCGGCGGACTTCCTGGCCGCCGTCCGGCTCGGCCTCGGCTGGGGGATGCTGCCGGACCTGCAGAGCGCGGAGCACGAGGCCGCCGGCGAGCTCGTCGACCTCGACCCGGCGGGCGCCGTCGACGTCGTCCTGCACTGGCAGCAGTGGAAGCTGCGCTCCGCCTCCCTGGACCGCCTGGGCGAGGCCGTCCTGGCCGCCGCGCGGGCCCACCTGGTGCCGTGACGGGGTGCTGGCCGAGCACTGGGTCAGCCCCACGCCCCCGGCACCTGGCGGGTGCTGACGTTCAGCCGGTTGAAGACGTTGGTCAGGGCGATGGAGACCACCAGGGCGGCGAGCGCCTGCTCGTCGTGGTGCCGCGCGGCCTCCTCCCACACGGCGTCCGGCACCGGGTCGGGCCGGTCGCTGAGCCGCGTGACCGCCTCGGCGAGGGCCAGTGCCGCGCGCTCGGCGTCGGTGAAGCAGACGGCGTCGCGCCAGGCGGCCACGGCGGAGGTCCGGTCGTCGCTGACGCCCGCTCGTCTGGCCGAGCGCGCACCGGCGGCGACGCAGGACGCGCAGCCGTTGATCTGGCTCACCCGCAGGTGGGTCAGCTCGAGGGTGTCGGCCGGCAGCGGCCCGTCCTTGACCGCCGCGGCCAGCGCCAGCACGGCGTCCATCGCGCCCGGCACGACCATCGCCGGGTTCTCCATCCGTGGCTGCACGGTGAAGTCCTCTCTTCAGTCCGTCACACCCGGCCCGTCCGGCCGGTCACTGCACTGACCGACCGCGGACGAGGGGTGTGACACGTGGACCAGGACGAACGGCTGGCCGAGCGGTTCGAGGCCGCCCGCCCGCACCTGCGGGCGGTGGCGGTCAGGATGCTCGGGTCGGCGAGCGAGGCCGACGACGCCGTCCAGGACGCCTGGCTGCGCGCCAGCCGGGCGGGCGCCGACGGGGTCGAGAACCTCGGGGGGTGGCTGACCACCATCGTCGCCCGC
Organism: uncultured Quadrisphaera sp.; assembly: GCA_902806005.1. Classification (GTDB taxonomy): domain Bacteria; phylum Actinomycetota; class Actinomycetes; order Actinomycetales; family Quadrisphaeraceae; genus CADCUY01. Next base: position 9,467 of record CADCUY010000041.1, read on the forward strand.
GTCTGCCTGAACACCCTGCAGTCGCGGCGCTCGCGCCGGGAGCAGCCCCTCGACGAGGCGCACCCCGGCCCGCCCGACCCCGACGACCCCGAGCGGGATGCCGTTCTGGCCGACTCCGTCGGCGCCGCTCTGCTGGTCGTGCTCGACGCCCTGGCCCCGGCGGAGCGGCTGGCCTTCGTCCTCCACGACCTGTTCGCCGTCCCGTTCGACCAGATCGCCCCCATCGTCGACCGCTCACCTGCGGCCGCGCGCCAGCTGGCCAGCCGGGCCCGGCGCCGGGTCCAGGGCGCCGGCGCGGGCCCGGTCGACCTCGCCCGGCAGCGCGCCGTCGTCGACGCCTTCCTCGCCGCCTCGCGCGAGGGCGACTTCGGGGCGCTGCTCGCCGT
>CADCUY010000042.1 GCA_902806005.1 uncultured Quadrisphaera sp.
TCGGTCGGGTGGTCCTGGAGCCGGCCGCCGGCCTGGCCGGGCTCCCGCCGCCCGCCGCCCGCGAGGCGCTGGCCCGCCTGCGCGAGGGCGCCGACGCGCTGGCGCAGACCGCAGCGGCCTGACCCTCCGGGCCTCAGCGCGGCGGCAGCAGCGCCGCCAGGTCGACCGGCACGCCCAGCACCGACAGCGGTGCGCCCCACGGCAGGCGCTGGACCTCGGCGTAGCCGCCCGGGCCCGGCTCCCGGTGCACGACGACCTCGCGGGCCGGGAGGTCGAGCACCCAGTACTGCTCGACCCCGGCGGCCGCGTACACCGCGGGCTTGTGCACCAGGTCGAGGCGGTGCGTGGTGACGGTGACCTCGATGACGAGCGCGGCGGTGCGCGGCTTCCCGTGACCGAGGCGCTGGGCGATCGCGAGGTCGGGCTCGGGCTCCGAGGAATCCGTGGCGGCGAGCGGCAGCTGCACCCGCACCCGCCACGGCTCCGGGAAGCGCCGGGCCAGGGCGTGCGTCAGCTCCGCGATCACGTCCGCGTGATCGTCACCCTGCGGCACCACGTCGACCAGCACCCCTTCCACCAGCTCGACCTCCACGCCGTCCAGCGCGCCGGCGTCGATCAGCGCGTCGTACTGCGCCCGGGTCAGGCCGCGCCGGGGCACGGCCGGGTCGGCGAGCACCGCCTCGAGGGACATGCCGCTGAGCGTAGGGCGGCCCACCGACGCCGGGCAGCCCCCGGACGGGCGGCCGTGGACGGCGCGCCGCCACCGTGCGTGCCCCGCTGGTCCGCCCGGAGGACCGCAGCCTCGCCGGTGTCGGTGCTCCTCGGCACACTGGCGGCGTGAGCACGCAGACCCAGCCGGCCGACGGGGCCACCGGCGACGCCCGCCGCGAGTGGGCCGACCTGGCCGAGCAGGTGCGCGCCCACCGCTTCGCCTACTACGTGCGCGACGCCCCGACCGTCTCCGACGGGGAGTTCGACGCGCTGCTGCGCCGCCTGGAGGCGCTGGAGGAGGCCCACCCCGACCTGCGGGCGCCCGACAGCCCCACCCAGGTCGTCGGGGGCACCTGGTCCACCGAGTTCACCCCCGTCGACCACCTCGAGCGGATGCTCAGCCTCGACAACGTCTTCGACGCCGACGAGCTGGCCGCCTGGCAGGGGCGCGTGGTCTCCGGGCTGGCGCTGGAGCCGGAGGAGGCCGGCCAGGTCGCCTGGCTGTGCGAGCTGAAGATCGACGGGCTGGCCGTGAACCTGCGCTACGAGCGGGGGCGCCTGGTGCTCGCCTCCACCCGGGGCGACGGGCGCACCGGCGAGGACGTGACGCTCAACGTGCGCACCATCGCCTCCGTGCCCGAGGTGCTGGAGGGCGAGGGGCACCCCGAGCAGTTCGAGGTGCGCGGGGAGGTGTTCCTGCCCGTGGCCGGGTTCGAGGCCCTCAACGCCTCGCTGGTCGCCGCGGGGAAGGCTCCGTTCGCGAACCCGCGGAACTCCGCGGCGGGCTCGCTGCGCCAGAAGGACCCGCGGGTGACCGCCGGGCGGCCGCTGGGCCTGATCGTCCACGGGCTGGGGGTGCGCGGCGGGCTGTCGCCGGCCTCGCAGAGCGAGACGTACGCGCTGCTCGCCTCGTGGGGGCTGCCGGTCTCGCGCCACTACCGCGTGTTCACCGGCGACGGCGCCCGCGAGCAGGTGCTCGCGTACGTGCGCCACCACGGCGAGCACCGCCACGACACCACCGAGGTCGAGCACGAGATCGACGGGGTCGTCGTCAAGGTCGACCAGGTCGCCTTCCAGCGCCGCCTGGGCGCCACCTCGCGGGCCCCGCGGTGGGCCGTCGCCTACAAGTACCCGCCGGAGGAGGTGACCACCAGGCTGCGCGACATCAGGGTCAACGTGGGGCGCACCGGCCGGGTGACCCCCTTCGCGTTCCTCGAGCCCGTGCTCGTCTCCGGCTCCACGGTGCAGCTGGCCACCCTGCACAACGCCACCGAGGTCGAGCGCAAGGGCGTGCTCATCGGCGACACCGTGGTGGTGCGCAAGGCCGGCGACGTCATCCCCGAGGTCGTCGGGCCGGTGGTCGACCTGCGCGACGGCACCGAGATGGCCTTCGTCATGCCGACGCACTGCCCGGAGTGCGGCACCGAGCTGCGGCACATGCGCGAGGGCGACGTCGACCTGCGCTGCCCCAACGGCCGCACCTGCCCGGCCCAGCTGCGGGAGCGGGTCTTCCACGTGGCCGGGCGCGGGGCCTTCGACGTCGAGGCCCTCGGCTACGAGGCCGCCACCGCCCTGACCCGCGCGCCCGAGGGGGGAGGGCGCGCCGTCCTGCTCGACGAGGGCGGGCTGTTCTCGCTGACCGAGGCCGACCTGCTCCACCTGCCGCTGTTCACCCGCGCCGACAGGGCGAAGGACGCGCCGGAGGGCGCGGTGGTGCTCAACGCCAACGGCACCCGGCTGCTGGCCAACCTCGCGGCGGCGAAGGACAAGCCGCTGTGGCGGGTGCTCGTCGGCCTGTCGATCCGGCACGTCGGGCCCACGGCCGCCCGGGCGCTGGCCCAGGAGTTCCGCTCGATGGCGCGCCTGCGCGCCGCGCTCGAGGACCCCGCGGCGGTGGCGGCGGCCGACGGCGTGGGGCCGACGATCGCCGAGGCGCTGCGCGAGTGGTTCGAGGTCGACTGGCACCGCGCGATCGTCGAGGCGTGGGAGGCCGCGGGCGTCCGGATGGAGGACCCCGAGGACGCGGCGGTGCCCCGCACGCTGGAGGGGCTGAGCATCGTGGTGACCGGCAGCTTCGCCTCGTACACGCGCGACGAGACCAAGGAGGCGATCCTCGCGCGGGGCGGGCGCGCGTCGGGGAGCGTGTCGAAGAAGACGGCTTTCGTGGTGGTCGGCGCCGACCCGGGCTCCAAGGCGGCCAAGGCCGAGGCGCTGGGCGTGCGCGTGCTCGACGAGGACGGGTTCACGGCGCTGCTGGCCGGCGGGCCCGACGCGGTCGGCGGGCTCGGCGCGCCCGAGGCCCCCGC
>CADCUY010000043.1 GCA_902806005.1 uncultured Quadrisphaera sp.
CAGCGGCACCACGGCGCCGGTGGGCTGCCAGAAGGCCAGGGCGTCGCCCTCGGCGCTGAGCGCGGGGTGCACGCGCTCGCCGCGCGGCTGCACCTTGACCACCACGGGCCGGCCGGCGCGGGTGGCGCTGCAGACCAGGGCCACGTGCCCGTCGGGCAGCGGCGCCACGCCGGCCAGGCCCCAGGCCCGCGCGGCGGCGTCCAGGCGCTGGCGCACGTCGTCGGCGACCGGGCCCAGGTCCCACCCGGGCCAGTAGCCCGACCAGTGGGTGAGCAGCGCCGCGACCGCGCCGTCGACGGTGAGGTCTGGAGGCGGCGGGCCGGTCGTCGCCGTCGGGGGGGTCACCGGCCGGCGGCGACCGGTTGCGGCAGGAAGCCGCGGCGCAGGTGCCACATGGTCTGCAGCGTGCGCAGCTCCACGTCCTGGGCGTCGTGCGCGGCGGTGCCGTTGACCATCCGCTCGCGCAGGAACGCCAGCTCGCTGGCCTGCTCCTGGAAGCCGCGCATCGAGCGGCGGGCGACGGGGCCCAGGGTGCGCCCCGCCCAGTCGCGGGCGCGGGCGCGCTCGTGCAGGGAGCTGAGCATGCGCACCTCGGCCGCCGTCAGCCAGCCGCTGCCGGCGTAGGCGACCAGGTGGCGGCGCAGCAGCCGGGCCTCGCGCCGGCGCACCAGCAGCGCGATGACCACCGCGGCGACGAAGAGGGGGATCTGCACCGCGACGTAGGTGCCGACGAAGCCGTTGAACCCGAGCGAGGCCGAGGCGTTCCAGGTGCCGTGCAGGAGGATCGCGACGAGCAGCCCGACCAGCGGCGCCAGAACCCTGACCGCGGGCGAGCGGTAGCGGGCGGCCAGGCCCAGGCCGATGCCGGTGGCCATGGTGAACAGCGGGTGCGCGAAGGGCGAGAAGATGCAGCGGACGATGAAGGTCGCCACCGCCGCGCCGCCGCCGGACTCCAGGAAGCTGCGGCCGAGGTAGAGGATGTTCTCGACGAAGGCGAAGCCGACCCCGGCCATGCCGGCGTAGACGATGCCGTCGACCACGCCGTCGAACTCCCGGCGGCGCAGCAGCAGGATCAGCAGCACCCCCGTGCCCTTGGAGACCTCCTCGACCACCGGGGCGACGAACACCGCCGTGGCCGACGCCTCGCCGCCCGCCTGGAGGATGAACACGCTGGACGCGCTGTTGACCGCCAAGGACACCAGCGTCGCCACGAACGCGCCCCAGCCGAAGGCGAAGAGCAGCAGCGCCGGCGGCTCGGCCTCGTAGCGGTCGAGCCACAGGAAGGCCGCCACCACCGGGAAGACCGGGACGATGGCCAGCGCGAGGCCCACGACCAGGCCGGCCGGGCCGGTGTTGGAGAGCACCGCGCCGAGGGTGAGCACCCCGCAGGCCACCAGCAGCAGCACGGCCAGGGTGCGCAGCAGCACGCGCCCGGCGCTGGTGCGGCGCGGGACCAGGGCGGGGTCGGGCGCCGGGGGCTCGCCCGCCGGGCGCAGCAGTGCCTCAGCCATGACGGGAGCGTAGGACGGAGCGGCGACCTATGCTCGCGGCCATGCCTGCCACCCCAGCCACCTCCGCCGACCGCATCGTCTGGGTCGACTGCGAGATGACGGGGCTCGACCTGGTCACCGACGCCCTCGTCGAGGTGGCGGCCCTGGTGACCGACTCCGACCTCAACGTGCTCGGCGACGGCATCGACGTGGTGATCAAGCCCCCGCAGGAGGCGCTGGACGCGATGGGCGAGGTCGTGACGACCATGCACACCAGCTCGGGCCTGCTCAGCGAGCTCGCCGACGGGATGACGCTGGCCGAGGCCGAGGAGGCCGTGCTCGCCCACGTGCGCGAGCACGTGCCGGAGCCGCGCAAGGCGCCGCTGGCGGGCAACTCGGTGGGCACCGACAAGGGCTTCCTGGCCCGCGACATGCCGGCGCTGGACGGGCACCTGCACTACCGGATCATCGACGTCTCCTCGATCAAGGAGCTCAGCCGCCGCTGGTACCCGCGGGCGTACTACGCGGCGCCGGCCAAGGCCGGCGGGCACCGGGCGCTGGCCGACATCCGCGAGAGCATCCTGGAGCTGCGGTACTACCGGGAGGCGGTCTTCGTGGCGCCGCCGGGGCCCGACTCCGCCACCGCCCGGGCCGTGGCCGCGAAGGTGACCGGCGTCGTGCCGTAGCATTGCCCCGCCGCGACCGGCCCTCCGGGGCCGTCAGCGGCGCACGGTGGGTGTAGCTCAGCTGGTAGAGCGCCGCGTTGTGGTCGCGGATGTCGCGGGTTCAAGTCCCGTCACTCACCCCACTTCTGCACGTCTCTGACCAGCGAGAACGCCGGATCGGGGCGGTCGGGCAAGACTCTGGGCAACAGCTGGGCAACACTCCGGGCACGGGGAGCGCCCTACGTTGCCCGTCATGGCCAGCATCCAGGCGCGGTCGCGGGCGGCCGGCACCGTCTACCGCGTGATGTTCCGCGTCGCCGGCGAGCAGCGCTCCGAGTCCTTCGTCGACGAGGGCGGCGCCCTCGAGTTCCAGGCGCTGGTCGACCGGATCGGCGGGGCGAGGGCCGTCGCCGTGCGCACCGCGCGGGCCGCCCGCACGGACGCGCAGGTCCCGTTGCTCAAGCAGTGGCTCGAGGCCCACGTGCGGTTGGCCACGCACCTCGAGGTCGGGACCAAGAGCGAGTACCGCCGCCTCGCCGCCCGCACCTGGCTCCCCCGGCTCGGCGAGCTGCCGCTCGACGCCATCAACCGCGACGACGTGCGCGAGTGGATGACCTGGCAGCTCGGAGCCGCGACGAGCAAGGGCGCCACCCTGAGCGCCACGTCGATCAAGAACGCCCAGGGTCTGCTCTCGACCGTGCTCACCGCCGCAGTCGAGGCGGGCCACGTGCCGACCAACGTGGCCCGCGGGGTGGCGCTGCCACGTTCATCGAAGACCGAGGACCACGTCCTCCTGACCCGCGACGAGCTGGGCACGCTGCTGCGCGCCGTGGACGACCACTGGCGGCCCCTCGTGCTCCTG
>CADCUY010000044.1 GCA_902806005.1 uncultured Quadrisphaera sp.
GCGCCGGCACCAGCACCGCGCCGAGGCCCGCGAGGTGCTGCGCGCCGCCCGCGCCGCCGTCGTCGCGGCGGGCGCCGACGCCTTCGCGGCGCGAGCCGGCCGGGAGCTGCAGGCCACCGGCGAGTTCCCCGAGCCTCGCAGCGCCGACCGCCTCGACCTGCTCACCGCGCACGAGCGGCACGTCGCGCGCCGGGTCGCCGACGGCGCGACGACGAAGGAGGTCGCGGCCTCGCTGTTCCTGAGCCCTCGCACCGTCGACGCCCACCTGCGCAGCATCTTCCGCAAGCTCGACATCACCTCCCGGCGCCAGCTGCGCGGGCTGCACTGGTGAGGTGGGGCCCGCGCCGGCGGACCGGGCCCCACCTCCGTGGTGCTCAGTCGAGCGCGGGGCCCCCGCCGGGGCGGGTCTGCTCGCGCTGGGCCTGGTCGTCCTGGTCGGTGCTCTGGGCGCTGTCCGCCGGGGTCGCGGGGGCCTCGACGTCGGCGGGGCCGGCGGTGGCCTCCTCGAGGGTGGGGTAGTCGGTGTAGCCGCCGCTGTCACCGCCGTAGAAGGTGGCCTGGTCCGGGGTGTTCAGCGCTGCGCCGGTGCGCAGCCGCTGCACGAGGTCGGGGTTGGCCAGGGCCAGGGTCCCGACGGTGATCACGTCGGCGAGGCCGGAGGCCAGGTCGTCCGCGCGGGCGTCGATCTCGGCGCCGCCGCGGTTGACCAGCAGCGTGGAGGGCCACGCCGCGCGCAGGGTGCGCAGGAGGTCGTCGTCACCGCCGTGGGCGACGTGCAGGTACGCCAGGCCGAGGGGCGCCAGCTGAGCGACGAGGGCGGGGTAGAGCTCGGCGGTGTCGGCCTCGCTGACGTCGTTGAAGGGGTTGCCGGGCGAGATCCGGATGCCGGTGCGCTCCGGGCCCACGGCCTCGGCCACGGCGGTGGCGACCTCGACCGCGAACCGGATGCGGTTCTCGACCGAGCCCCCGTAGCCGTCGGTGCGCGTGTTCGCGTTGGTGGAGAGGAACTGGTGCAGCAGGTAGCCGTTGGCGCCGTGGATCTCCACGCCGTCGGCGCCGGCCTCGACCGCCGACCTGGCCGCCGCGGCGAAGTCGGCGACGGTGGCGGTGACCTCCTCGGTGCTCATCGCGCGCGGGACGGGCATCGGCTGCATGCCCGCGGCGGTGAACATGTCGCCGGCGGGTGCCACCGCCGAGGGGGCGACGGGCTGGCGGTGGTGCGGGGTGTTGTCGGGGTGGCTGATGCGCCCCACGTGCATGAGCTGGATGAAGATCCGCCCGCCGGCTGCGTGGACCGCGTCGGTCACCTGCCGCCACCCGGCGACGTGCTCCGGGGTGTGCGCGCCCGGGGTCAGGATGTAGCCCTGCCCGTCCTCGGAGGGCTGGGTGCCCTCGGTGATGATCAGGGCGGTGGACGCGCGCTGGGCGTAGTACTCACCCATCAGCGGGGTCGGGACGCCCTCGGGCGTGGCCCTGCTGCGGGTCATCGGGGCCATCGCCACGCGGTGCGGCAGTTCGAGCGCGCCCACGGTGGTGGGCTCCCACAGGGTGGTGGTCATCGACTCTCCTGGTGCTCGGTGCGTGCTGCGGGGCCCGACCGGTCGGTGGGCCATGATCGAACCTACGGGCACGTCCGCCGCGGCTCCTCGCCGGGTGAGGGCGGCCGGCACGGGAGCGCGGGAGGGCCGCCGGCGCTCGAGATCCGCCCGGCGCCACGCCGACGGGTCCGACGCGCCGACCCTCTGTCGCGGCTAACGCAACAGGCGTACTGTTTTTCAGGACATCAAGATCCGTTGATCAGGAGGTCACCAGCATGGGTCACGTCACCGAGCTCTTCGACGCCTTCCCCTTCACCGAGCCCGCTCGCCGACTGGTGCGCGACGAGGAGGCCCTCTTCACCCCCGCGCGGCAGCCGGCGAAGGGCCCGCAGTGGGACGAGATCCCCCCGCTGGAGGTCATCCGCATCCAGCAGGAGTTCATGGACCTGCCGTTCTCGCCACCGCGCGTGCTGTGGGAGGCCGACGACAGCCGGATGGAGTGGCAGCAGATGGACTTCCGGCAGCCGATGTACCACCGCAACCTCGACGTGGACGAGCTCTCGTACCAGATCCACGGGCCGCGCACGCTGATGACCGAGGCCGGCACCACGGAGCTGCGCCCGGGCGACATGGTGCGCCTGCCCGTCGGGATCGCCCACGACAACTGGGGCCGCCGCTCGAGCCACCTGCTGTGGTACTTCCCGACCCCGATCACCGACGTCGCCCCCGTCGTCAGCAGGGCCGAGGTGCGGATCCCGCCCTTCGAGGGCTGGCAGGCCCAGGCCGTCAACGAGGTCGCCACCGACTGCCTCGGTGGCCTCCACTGCGACCGGGCGGTGCAGCTCTCGGACGAGACGCTGCTGCTGCAGCAGGCCGAGCACGAGTCCTGGCGCCTGCAGGTGATGCACCCCCGGCCCTCCGGGAACGAGACGACGTGGGTGTTCCAGGGCAGCGACCACCTCGTGGGGGTCACGACCGTGGTCGACAGCGACGGACGCACCTACACCCGGCACCGCAACGCCGACGAGGTGCAGTACCAGGCCGAGGGGACCCGGCTGCTGATCAGCCCGAACGGCGTCGTGGAGATGACGCCGGGCACCTGGGTCCGCATCCCGGTCGGGGTGGCGTACGCCAGCGTGGTCGCCGGCGAGAGCACCCACGTCACGACGGTCTCGCGCAACCGGCTCACCTGCCGCTACGCCGACGTCACCGAGAGCGAGCCGTGGGACGTCGCCAGGATCGAGGAGCACCGGGCCGACGTCCTCCCGGCCCGGGTCTGACGCGCCGGTCCCGGCGCCGCTGACCGGCGGCGTCGGGACCGGCCCGTGCTGAGCACGGCCGGGTCCTGGGCCCGAGGCGGCCCCCGTGCCCGAGCGGGTCAGGGAACGAGGACGACCTTGCCGCGCAGCCCGTGCTGGGCGGACAGCGCGAACGCCTTCTCGGCCTCGGCGAAGGGCACCTCGTGGGCCACCGGCGCGGGGAGCCGACCGGCCGCCACCTCACCGAGCAGCTGCCCCAGCTGCTCGGGGCTCGGCGCCGCCGACACCTTCACCACGTGCACCCCGCGCTCGGCCTCGGGCACGGCGGGGTCCATGACCGCGACGAACATCCCGCCGTCGCGGACGGCGCCGATGAGCCCGGCACCGACCACACCGGCGTCCAGGGCGGCGTCGACGCCCTCCGGCACCAGCTGGCGCACCGCCGCGACCACGTCGCCCCCGCGGGTGACCACGTGCTCGGCGCCCAGCCGCAGCACCCGGTCCTCGTCGCCGGCCGAGACCAGGGCGACCACCCGCGCGCCAGCTGCTGACGCCAGCGGCACCGCGAACCCACCGACCGCCCCGCTGGCGCCGGTGACGAGCACCCGCTGGCCCGCGTGCACGTCGAGCAGGTCCAGCGACTGGCGGGCGGTCAGGCCGGCGAGCGGCACGGATGCCGCCACGGCCGTCCCGACGCCGGCGGGCACCGCCACCACCGACGACGCCGCGACGACCACCAGCTCGGCGAAGCTGCCGACACCGCGCTCGAACCAGTTCGTCAGCCCGGCGACCTCCTGCCCCACCTCGAACGGCGCGCCCTCACCGACGGCCTCGACCACCCCGGCGACGTCGAAGCCGAGCACGATCGGCGGAGCGATGTGCGCCGCCCAGCCGGCCAGGGCGCCGGTGGCGATGACGCGGTCGATCGGGTTGATCGCCGCCGCCTGCACCCGCACGACCACCTGACCGGGGCCCGGCTGCGGGTCCGGCTGCTCGCCGAGCCGCGGGGTCTCGCCGTACTGGGGGAGCTCTACGACCTGCATGACGTCCTCCTGCGTTCCGGGCCGCCGTCCCCGGTGGGGGCGGCGGTGTGCTGGCGCACTCCTCCATGGCACACGCCGGGACGGCGCCGACCAAGGGGCGATCCCGACGCCCACCGATCAGCCCTGCTTATCGATCCACCAGCCGGTCGGCGGTAGCCTCGCGCCGCCGCCCGGAGCGGCCGCTGGCGGGGGAGGAGCGTCGTGGAGCTGCGGGAGCTGGCGCACTTCGTCGCGGTCGCCGAGGAGCTGCACTTCAGCCGGGCCGCGGCGCGGCTGCGGGTCGCCCAGCCGGCGGTCAGCCAGCAGGTCGCCCGGCTCGAGCGCGAGCTCCACGTGCGCCTGTTCGAGCGCAGCAGCCGCGTGGTGCGCCTGACCGGAGCCGGTCAGCTGCTGCTCGTCCAGGCGCGGCGGGTGCTGGAGGAGGTCGAGGGCACCCGGCGGCTGGCCGCCGAGCTGGCCGGAGGCGACCGGGGCCTGCTGCGCATCGGCACCACCGAGAGCATGGGGTGGCGCCTGCAGGAGGTCCTCGTCGCCTTCCGCGAGGCCCGCTCCGGCGTCACCGTCTCGGTGACCAGCGCCCACACCCCGGCCAAGCTCGCGGCCCTGCGCGCCGGCGACCTCGACTGCGCGTTCGTGCGCTCCGCGGTCGCCGACGAGCACGTGCACCTGCTCGACCTGTGGGAGGAGCCGCTCGTGGTCCTCCTGCCGCAGCACCACCGGCTGGCCCGGCTGCCCGCGGTGCCGCTGACCGCGCTGGCGGCCATGCCGGTGGTGCTGGTCGCGCGCGAGGCGAACCCCGGCGCCTACGACAGCTTCACGGCCCTGTGCCAGCGGGCCGGCATCACCCCGGTGCTGGGCCCTGCGCACCGCAGCACCGAGGACACCTTGGCGAACATCGCCGCCAGCGAGGACACCTGGTCGCCGTTCCACGCCTCGCACAACGCCCTGGTCGAGGGCGTGCGCGTGCCGGGGGTGGCGGTGCGCCCCTTCGCCGACGTCGACGTCAGCGCGCGCTGCAGCCTGGCCTGGCCGGCCGCGGACCCCGCACCGGCCGTCGCCCACCTGGTCGCCGTGGTGCGGCAGCTGCGCGACCGGGGAGCCTTCGCCCCGCGCGGCTGAGGCGACGCCCGGGGCGTGCGGGCTGCGTCGCGGCGATGAGCTCCCACGCGGACGCGGCCCGGCGAGCGGCCGAGCAGATCGCCCGGACGCTGCCCCGCAGCGGGTGGTGGAGGTGCTCACCCGACGCACGGCGCAGGCGGCCTGAGCGGTGGAGCAGGTCGACTCGCGGGTGGCCGCCGAGGGACGACAGCGGCAGCGGTGCTACCGGTCGCGCACACCGGGGGCGAGGAGGTTCCGCTCCCGCGACCGCTGGACCGCCTGGCTGCGCCCGTGGACGCCGAGCTTGGCGTAGATGTGCTTCATGTGGGTCTTGACGGTGTTCACCGACAGGTACAGGAGCACCGCGATCTCTGACGCCGTGAGGTTGGTCGGCAGGAAGCCGAGCACCCGCAGCTCAGCGGTGCTCAACGGTTCGGCGAGCGGCGGCAGGCGGGGCCGCGGGGTGCGCCCTCCGCCCACGGGCCCGTCGGCGATCTGCGCGATCAGGGCCCCGTGCCGGGTCTGGTGCCGAGCGTGGCCAGCCAGCAGAGCGCCCGTGGGCAGCACGAGGAAGGGCCACAGCAAGCCGTCCGGCTCCGCGAGGTCGAGGGCGCGCTCGAGGAGGTCCTCGACGGCGCTCCCGTCCCCCGAGGCCGAACGGGCCAGCGCGGCGAGGAGCACCGCCTCGATGCGGTAGACCCGTGACACGCGCTCGCGGTCGTCCAGCACCGGTGCCAGCACCTCGACGGCGCGGGCGGGATCGTCCTCGGCGAGCAGCAGGGTGGCGAGCGAGATCCGCGCGTGACCTCCGAGGCGCTGCTCGTCGACGTGCTCCTGGAGCGCCGAGCGCACCGCGTCGAGCTCGCCGAGGCGCACCCGGGTCTGCAGCCGCAGGTGCTGGACCTCCTCGGCCCAGGGGTGGGGTGCCGACATCCTCCCCTGGTGGCTCTCGGCGACGCGGAGCGCGTCGAGCGCCTGCCGGTGCTCCCCGCGACCCGCGTGCAGCAGCCCCCGGCCGAGGTCGACCAGCAGCCTGGTGGCCGGCTCCACCTCCGACCTCGTGACCCCGGCCGCACGGTCGAGCCAGGTCGCCGCCTCGTGCCAGCGACCGAGCGCCGTGAGGGCCACTCCGAGCGTGGCGTACGCCGCAGCGACCGCCACGTCGTCGCCCCAGCCGCGGCTCTCGGCGATGTCGATGGCCTCCTGGCAGCGCTGCTGGGCCACGGCGTAGGAGTCGGTGTCGCCCGCCATGGCCAGGTGCCCGAGACAGCTGACCTGCAGCCACGGTCGATCGATCCGGCGGGCGACCTCCAGGCCCTCTCGCAGGTGGCGGTCAGCGTCCGTGAAGCGCCTCGACCACAGCGCGGTGACCCCGAGGTCGTGCAGCGCGAGGGCGTGCACCTCGTCCCACAGGGTGACCTCGCTCCACGCCGAGACCTCCGAGGGCCGCAGCAGCCGGACCTGCTCCTCCACCGACCGCGCGTCACCGCGCTGGCGAGCCAGGCGGAGGCGCACGAGCGCCAGCATCAGCGCTGCGTGCCCTTCTCGACCCGCGGGCACGGACGCCGCTCCTCGCTCCGCCACCGCGATGGCAGCGGCGGCGCGGTCCAGCGATCCAGCCCCCAGCTCGTCCGAGGCGAGGACCACGGCGAGCTCCGGGTCGTCGGCGACGGCCCGTGGCGGGAACGCGCTCAGCAGGGGGCGCAGCTCGGCCGCGCGACCGTCCAGGGTGAGCGTCAACCAGCTGTCGGCCAGCCACCTCGCCGCGCGGGGCCAGTCCTGTGCGGCCTGGGCGTGCCGGACGGCGTCGACGGGTGCGTCGTGCCGGACGAACCACTCGGCTGCGGCCGAGTGCAGGGCCACCAGCTCCGGGCGGGACGTGCTGCGCAGCTCGCTGCGGAGGAGGTCTGCGAGCAGGTGGTGGTAGCGGAACCACCCGCTGGTGCCGACCGGGACGACGAAGGCGTCGGCGTCGGCCAGGTCCTGCAGGACCCGCTCGGCACCGTCCGCTCCGGTCAGCGCGTCGGCGAGGGGTCCGCTCACCCGGTCCAGCACCGCGGTGTCGAGGAGGAGTCGGCGCACGCGGTCGGGCAGCGGGGCGAGGACCTCGGCCCGCAGGTAGTCGGCCACCGTGCGCTCGTCGCCGGCGAACGCCCGAGCGGCGTGCTCGGGGACCGGGCTGCGCGCCAGGGCCAGCGCCGCGAGCCGCAGGCCGGCGGCCCAGCCCTCCGTCCGCTCGTGGAGGGTGCGCAGCCCCTCCTGGGAGAGCCTCACCCCTTCGGCGGCCAGGAGCTGACGGGCCTCCCCTTCGGTGAACCGCAGGTCGGCCCACCGCAGCTCGGTCAGCTCGCCGGACAACCGCAGCCGGTGGAGACCCGGACCGGGGTCGCGCCGGGTCGACAGCACGAACCCCACCCGCGCCGGAGCGCGGTCGACCAGGGCCGCGAGGCGGGCGAGGGCCTCGGGCGAGCGCAGCTCGTGGAGGTCGTCGACGACGAGGACGAGGCGCTGGTCCCGACCGTCCACGACGCTCAGCACCCGGTCGACGTCGTGCGGTCGACCGGTCGCCGGCGCGTCGCCGGCGGTCCGGGCCGTGCCGCCGCTCACGGCCCGCTCGACAGCGGTCACCACGGCCGTCCAGAACCGCCCGGGATCGTCCTCGCCGCGCTCGACGGCGACGTGCGCGACGGTGACGCGCGGCGGCGCCTGCTCGCGCCACGTGCGCAGCAGCACCGACTTGCACTGCCGGCCGGTGCTGAGACCAGCGTCACGCGCCGGTGCGTCGCGGTGTCCAGCGCGGCCAGCAGTGCCGGGCGGGGCACCAGGTGGTCCGAGGGCGGGCCGGCCATCGACACGGCCAGATCATGGCAGGCCCTCCGCGACGCGCTGGCGCTGCGCCCCGGGGCGCAGCTGACCGGTGACCCCTCAGCGCGTTCACCCGGATCGGGTGACCGCGCCTCACCCCCGTCCGGGGTTCTCCCTCGTGCGACCAGTCATCAGGAGTCCGCTCCCGGACCCCCAGGGACTCAGCAGGAGGACGGCATGTCGAACACCTTCACCACTCCCAGCGTCGCGTCCCGCGCGGACGTCGTCATCGTGGGCGGGGGCTCCGCGGGCGCGGTCCTGGCCCGCCGCCTGAGCGAGGACCCCTCGAGGTCGGTGCTGCTGCTCGAGGCGGGCCACGCCTACGCGCCGGACGCCTATCCGGACGTGCTGCTCGAGGCCGCCCGTGTCGGTGGTGACGCGGAGCACGACTGGGGCTACACGGCTCGCGGGAACGAGCGCTCGCCGCAGATCGCGGCGCCGCGCGGGAAGGCCCTCGGCGGCAGCTCCACGGTCAACGCCGGGGTGGCGATCCGCCTGCGCCGGGACGACGTCGAGAAGTGGGGCCCCCTGCCGGGGTGGTCCTACGCGGAGGTCCTGGAGACCCTCAGGGCGCTCGAGAGCACCCCCGACGGCCGCGAGGACCTCCGAGGACGTGAGGGCCCCCTCCCCGTGCGCCAGCTGCCCTACGAGCAGCTGTCCACCTCCCTGCGAGCCTTCGTCGACGCCGCCGCCAGCGAGGGGCACGCCCGGGTGGAGGACTTCAACGGGGACGCGGTCCGGGGGGTCGCGGGCACGGCGGTCAACATCCTCGACGGCGTGCGGCAGAACACCGGGATCACCTACCTGACCGAGGAGGTCCGCGCACGGGCCAACCTGACGATCGTCGGCGACGTGACCGTCGACCGGGTGCTCTTCGACGGCAGGACGGCGACCGGGGTGCTCGCCTCCGACGGCACGGAGTTCGCCGCCGGGGAGGTGGTGCTCGCCAGCGGCGCCTACGGCAGCCCCGCCATCCTGCTGCGGTCCGGTGTCGGCCCCGCGAGCGACCTGGCGCGGCTCGGCATCGACCTGGTCGCGGACCTGCCCGTCGGGCAGCGGCTGCAGGACCACCCGGCCTTCTACAACGCCTACGCCCTGGCGGAGGACGCCCTCGACATGGAGCCGGTCAACGGCGCCCTGCTGTGGACCAGCTCCGAGCACGCCGTGGGCGACGAGCTGGACGTGCACGTCAGCGCCACCCACCTCCTGGACCCCTCGTACAGCCCCACGGGCGGCGCCATCGTCCTGCTGGTGGGCCTGGTGCAGCCGGAGTCGCGGGGGACGCTGACCCTGCGGAGCCGTGACCCGCTCGACCAGCCCGAGATCGACAACCGCTTCCTGACCGACGCCCGTGACCGCGAGCGGCTGCTGGAGGCGGTGCGGAGCACCCGTCGACTGGCCCGGTCCCCGATCCTGGCCGCGGTCCTCGCCGGGGAGCTGCTGCCGGGGGACGCGGTGACCGACGAGCTGCTGGACGACGCGGTCGAGGGCTCGGTGGTCTCCTACAGCCATCCCACCTCCACGGCGCCGATGGGCACCGACGAGGACCCGTGGGCCGTCGTCGACCCGCTGGGAGCAGTGCGAGGAACGCGCGGGCTGCGCGTGGTCGACGCCTCCATCCTCCCGCGCGTGCCCTCCACCGCCACCAACATCACGACGATCATGCTCGCCGAGCACGTCGCCCGGCGGGCGTACCGGGCGCCGGGCACCGCCGTCACCGACGACACCGCCACGACCGAGGACACCGCCGTCCCGGACACGGCCTCCGACCCCTACGACCCCCGCGTCGAGGACGTCATCGAGCGCGCCGCAGCGCGCTGACACCCGGCCACCGCATCCCCGGGGCAGCAGGACGGGTGCCGCTGAGCCCGCACGACGCCCCACCGCCGCACCACCTCGACACCTCACTGGAACACCACCTAGGAGATCTGTGATGACACGCACTGGAACGACCAGGACTGCGGCGAGCGCGGTGCTCGCGCTGGCGCTGCTGTCCACCGGGCTCGCCC
>CADCUY010000045.1 GCA_902806005.1 uncultured Quadrisphaera sp.
CGGAGCCGCTGCGACCGCGTGCCGGGGCCTTGGCGCCGCGGGCCGCGCCCTTGGCGGAGGCGGTGCTGCGCTTGGCGCCGGTCCGCGCCGACGACCCGCCGCGCGCGGGCGCGGCGGTCCCCGACGACGTCCTGCGCGCGGCCATGCGACGAGGCTAGCGCCTCGTCACTCCCGTCACGCTGTTCACAACCGCCCCACCCGTCCGTCCGCCGGCACGGGCCGACCGGTCCGTGCCGGGGGCGACGCTACGCAGCGGGGCGGCCGCGGCGGCGGCGGCGCGCCGGGGGGATCACGTCTCGATGACGATCGGGATGATCATCGGCCTGCGGCGCAGCGTGGTGCCGGCCCACCTGCCCATCACCCGGCGCACCACCTGCTGCAGCTGGTGGTTGTCGTAGGCGCCCTTGCCGATCGCGTCGGCGAGGGCGTCGGCGATCTTCGGGCGCACGCCCTGGAGCACCTCGTCGTCCTCGGCCACGCCGCGGGCGTGGATCTCGGGCCCGACCACGACCTTGCCCGAGGCGGCGTCGACGACGACGAACACCGAGACGAACCCCTCGTCGCCGAGCACCCGGCGGTCCTTCAGGTCGGCGTCGGTGATCGAGCCGACCGAGGAGCCGTCGACGTACACCAGGCCGCACGGCACCTGCCCGACGACCTTCGCGACGCCGCCCTCGAGATCGACCACCGACCCGTCGTCGGTCAGCAGCACCCGCTCGCGCGGCACCCCGGTGCGCACCGCGAGGTCGGCGTTGGCGATCAGGTGGCGCACCTCGCCGTGCACCGGCATGACGTTGCGCGGACGCACGATGTTGTAGCAGTACAGGAGCTCGCCGGCGCTGGCGTGCCCGGAGACGTGGACGCGGGCGTTGCCCGAGTGCACCACGGTGGCGCCCAGGCGCATCAGCCCGTTGATCACCCGGAAGACGGCGTTCTCGTTGCCCGGGATCAGCGAGGAGGCCAGCACCACGGTGTCGCCGCGGCCCACCTCCACCCGGTGGTCGCGGTTCGCCATCCGCGACAGCGCCGCCATCGGCTCCCCCTGCGAGCCGGTGCACATCAGCACCACCTTCGCGTCGGGCAGCCGGTCGACCTCCTTGACGTCGACCAGCACCCCCGGCGGGACCCGCAGGTAGCCGAGCTCGGAGGCGATGCCCATGTTGCGCACCATCGAGCGCCCCACCAGGGCCACCTTGCGCCCGTGCTTGGCCGCCGTGTCCATCACCTGCTGCACGCGGTGCACGTGGCTGGCGAAGCTGGCGACGATCAGCCGCCGCTCCGCCCCGGCGAAGACCCGGTCGAGCACCGGGGTGATCTCGCGCTCGGAGGTGGTGAAGCCGGGCACCTCGGCGTTGGTGGAGTCGACCATGAACAGGTCGACGCCCTCCTCGCCCAGGCGGGCGAACGCCCGCAGGTCGGTGATCCGCCCGTCGAGGGGCAGCTGGTCCATCTTGAAGTCGCCGGTGTGCAGCACCGTGCCGGCGGTGGTGCGCACGGCGACCGCGAGCGCGTCGGGGATCGAGTGGTTGACCGCGACGAACTCGCAGTCGAAGGGCCCCAGGCGCTCGCGCTGCCCCTCGGTGACGGCGAGGGTGTAGGGCTGGATGCGGTGCTCCTTGAGCTTCGCCTCGATCAGCGCCAGGGTCAGCGTGGAGCCGACCAGGGGGATGTCGGGGCGCAGCCGGAGCAGGAAGGGCACGGCGCCGATGTGGTCCTCGTGCCCGTGGGTCAGCACCAGGGCGATGACGTCGTCGAGGCGGTCGGCGATGTAGGAGAAGTCGGGGAGGATCAGGTCGACGCCGGGCTGGTGGTCCTCGGGGAAGAGGACCCCGCAGTCGATGAGCAGCAGCTTGCCGTCGATCTCCAGGACGGCCATGTTGCGGCCGACCTCGCCGAGCCCGCCGAGCGGGACGACCCGCAGGACGCCCTTCTTCAGCGGGCGCGGCAGGCCGCGCGAGGCGGGGTCGAGGGAGCGGGACGGCGTCGTCGGCGGTGCGGGTGGTGCGGTCACAGCAGGTGAGCTCCTCGCAAGGCCCGCTCCACGAGCGCGACCTGGTCGTCGGTGGCCGCCACCAGGGGTGAGCGGACGGTGCGGTGGGCGATCAGGCCGAGCAGCTGGAGCGCCGCCTTGACCATGATGGCGCCCTGGGTGTGGTTCATGATCGCGTCGACCGCCGGCAGCAGCTGCCGGTGCAGGGCCACCGCGGCCGGCAGGTCGCCGGCGTCGACCGCGGCGACCAGCGCCGCGTACTCCTCGCCCGCCACGTGGGCGACCACGCTGACGAGCCCGGCCGCGCCCTGGGTCAGGTGCGCGAGGTTCCACTGGTCGGAGCCGGAGTAGTACGCCAGGTCGGAGCCGGCCATCACCTGCGAGGAGGCGAAGAGGTCGTCCTTGGCGTCCTTGACCGCGACGATCCGCTCGTGCTCGGCCAGCCGCAGCAGGGTCGGGGTGGCGAGCGCGACGCCGGTGCGGCCCGGGATGTCGTAGACCATCACCGGCAGGTCGGTCGCCGAGGCGACGGTGGTGAAGTGCTCGACCAGGCCGGCCTGCGGGGGCTTGTTGTAGTACGGCGTGACCACGAGCAGGCCGTGGACGCCGGTCGCCTGCGCGGCGCGGGCGCGCGCCACGCTGTGCCGGGTGTCGTTGTTGCCCGACCCGGCGACCACCACGGCCCGGTCGCCGACCGCCTCGACCACGGCGCGCAGCAGCGCGTCGTGCTCGGCCTCGGCCAGGGTGGGCGACTCCCCCGTGGTGCCCGCCACGACGAGGCCGTCGTGGCCGTGGTCGACCAGGTGGGTGGCGAGCGCCTGCGCGGCGGCGGTGTCGAGGTCGCCGTCCTCGGTGAACGGCGTGGCCATCGCGGTGAGCACGCGGCCGAACGGCCGGCGCGCCTCGCCCGAGGGCGCGAGCGTCATGGCGCCACGGTACCGGGCTCGGCGGGGGCCCCCTCGGCGCCGGAGCCGGCGCCGGGTCCGGCGCCGTTCGCCCCGGCGGTGCCG
>CADCUY010000046.1 GCA_902806005.1 uncultured Quadrisphaera sp.
GGGACGCCACCTGGGGCCCGACCAGCCGCCCCGTGCCGCAGTGGACGCGCCCCGGCGCGACCCCCGTCGAGACGCTGGGCCGGCACGGCGGCTGCCACTGACGCGCCGTCGCCCGGGCGGAGGCGTCGTCGCCGTCCGTCGTCGCGGGCCCGATCACCGCGTCACCGCAGGGACCCGCCCGCCGCTGGTCGACCGGGTGCCGCTCACGGCAGTCGGCCCACCCACCGCAGGAGGGCGTCGGCCACGGGGCCCGGGCGGTCCTCGGGCAGGAAGTGACCGGCCGGGCCGCCGACGTCCGCGACGGTCAGGTCGCCCACGGTGCCGCGGCACCAGGCGACGGTCTCGGCGGTGACCAGGACGCCAGGATCGCCGTGCACCAGCAGCACGGGCGCGGCCGTGCGGCCCAGGTGCGCGGCGGCGTCCGCGACGAGGGCGGTGACGTCGGCGGGGTCGCCGGCGACGGGGATCTCCCGCGCCCACTGCAGCAGGGGCCTGCGCGAGGCGGGGTCGGGGTAGGGAGCCGCGTAGGCCTCCGCCTCGTCCCGGGCGAGCGGCCGGACCAGCCCTGCAGGGAGCAGCGCGTCGACGAAGAAGTTCTCCTCCAGCACCAGGCGTTCGCCGAGGCCCGGCTCGCGCAGGCGCTGGAACAGCTCGCGGCCCCCGTCGTCGACGTCGCCCCAGCCCGGCAGGGGCTGCAGTCGACCCTCCATCACGGCGACGCCGCGGACGTCGGCCGGGTGCCGGCGCAGCCGGTCCAGGGCGATGGTGACGCCCCAGTCGTGACCGACGAGGACGACGTCCGTGAGGCCCAGGGCCGCGACGAAGGCGTCGACGTACCGGACGTGGTCGGCCAGGCGGTAGTCGAGGTCGGGCTTGCCGGAGGCGCCCATGCCGATCAGGTCGGGCGCGATCCAGCGGTGCCCGCCGTCGTGGTCCCCGGCGCGCTCCAGGACGTGCCGCCACAGGAAGGAGGAGGTCGGGTTGCCGTGCAGCAGCAGCACCGGTCGCCCGGCCCCGACGTCCAGGTAGTGCATCCACGAGCCGAGGACGTGGACCCTGCTCGAGCGGTACGGCGTCACGGGCCCATGGTCCCCGCCTGCGCCGTCCGACGGCGGAAGCGCTGCGGTGCTCAGGAGGCAACCTCCTGCGGTCCGCGGGCGTCGGAAGGACGAGGGCGGCGCCAGCACCGCCGGAGGGAGGTGAGCGGGGCCGTGGTCGAGCGTGTGCGCCACCAGGGAGTCCCCGTGGCCGTCCTGGTCCTGCTCGTGTCGCTCCCGGCCTGCACCCAGGAGGAGCGGGTGCAGCCCGAGCAGGGCACGGTCATCCAGGTGGACGACGGCGTCTCCGGCCTGGTCAACCCCCCGTCGAACGGGAACAGGCCCGATGCGCGGATCTCCGGGACGCTGGCGGTCATCGGGGGGAACTGCCTCGGGCTGTCCCTGCCCGGACGTGACCAGGCGCTCGCCTTCCCCCACGGCACGACCGCGGCGCCGGGTGGCACGGGCGTCCTCACCCCGGAAGGGGTGACGATCCTCGTCGGTCAGGAGCTGGTCGCCGGTGGTGGGATCCGCGAGATCGACCAGAGCGCGAACTGGGTCCTCGAGCGGTGGCCCGCTGCTCCTCCGGGCTGCTCGGGGGCGGAGAGCGCTGCGGGGGTCTACGACGTCGAGCTCCTGCCGGCGCAGCAGCAGGCCCGGCCGGAAAGCGGATGACGACGCCACCGGGCGGCGCCTACGGTCGCGCCCGTGCCTGACGCGGTGTTCGAGCACCCCCGCCTGATCGGGATCTACGACGCGCTGGACCCCGACCGCAGCGACCTGGACGTGCACCTCGCCCTCGTCGAGCAGCTCGGTGCTCGGTCGGTCCTGGACGTCGGGTGCGGCACGGGCACCTTCGCCCTGCTGCTCGCCGCGCGCGGCATCGAGGTGACCGGGCTCGATCCGGCGGGCGGGTCGCTGGACGTCGCCCGCGCCAAGCCCGGGGCCGAGCGCGTGCGGTGGGTCCACGGGGACGCCACCGCGCTGCCGCCGCTGCAGGTGGACCTCGCCACGATGACCGCCAACGTCGCCCAGGCCATCGCGGAGCCGGGCGCCTGGGCGGCGACCCTGGACGCCGTGCACCGCGCGCTGCGCCCCGGCGGGCACCTGGTGCTCGAGACCCGGGACCCCGCGTCCCGGGGGTGGGAGCAGTGGACCCGCGAGCGCACCCACCGGGTCGTGCCGCTGGCCGGTGTCGGCGGCGTGGAGTCCTGGACGGAGGTCACGGACGTCACCGGGCCCCTGGTGACCTTCGTCAGCACGTGGGTGTTCGCCTCCGACGGCGCGGTGCTGACCTCCACCTCGACGCTGCGCTTCCGCGAGCTCGCCGAGGTCGAGGCCGACCTGGCCGCGCACGGGTACGTCGTCGTCGACGTCCGCGACGGGCGGGACCCCGGCGGCCGCGAGATCGTCGTCGTCGCCGGCAGGGGCCCGTCGGCCCGGAGGTCGCCATGACGCCCGACCTGCCCCTCGCCGGCCGCACCGCCCTGGTCACCGGTGCCGGTCGGCGGGCTGCCATCGGCGCGGCGATCGCCCGGCGGCTCGGTGCGCAGGGCGCGTCGGTGCTGGTGCACGCGTGGTCGCCGCACGACGCCGAGCAGCCCTGGGGTGCGGACCCCGACGGCCCCGCAGCGCTGGTGGACGAGATCCGCAGTGCCGGTGGCCGGGCCGAGCACGTCTCCGCCGACCTGAGCGACCCCCAGGCACCGGCGGCGCTGGTCGCTGCCGCCCGGGAGGCTTTCGGCCATCTGGACGTCCTGGTCGCCAACCACGCCCGGTCCAGCGCCCAGGACCTCGAGCAGCTGACCGCCGAGGAGGTCGACCTCAGCTACGCGGTCAACACCCGGGCCGTGCTGCTGCTCGCGCAGGCCTTCGCCGCCCAGCACGACGGGCGGCGCGGCGGCCGCATCGTGGTCTTCACCTCCGGTCAGTACCACGGAGCCATGCCGGCCGAGCTCCCCTACATCGCGTCCAAGGGCGCCCTGCACGAGCTGACGCCCAGCCTGGCCGTGCACCTGATGCCCCGAGGGATCACCGTCAACTGCGTCGACCCGGGCCCGAACGACACCGGGTACGCCGACGACGCCACCCGCGCGGCCGTGGCCGCGCGCAACCCCGGTGGGCGCTGGGGCAGCCCGGCCGACGCCGCGAAGCTGGTGGCGTGGCTGGTGAGCGACGATGCCGACTGGGTCACGGGCCAGACCGTCGCCTCCGACGGCGGCTGGTCCTCCCTCGGCTGACCCGTGCCGACGCCCACCGGGGCGTCCGCGGGGCCGGTGCCGTCGGTGAGGGTGTCGTCCCGCTCGACGCGGCCGTCGGCCCGCGTGAGCTGCTGGGTGGACCACACGTCGTCCGCGGGTGATCTCCGTCTGCGGTGAGCCCGCCCAGTTGACGACGGTCCGAGGTCGACCTACGTTCTCGGCCGGAGCCCCAACTGTAGGCAGGACGCCGTCCTGGTGGAGTGGTCTCGCAGCCCGGTCTGCGAGTGGGCCGATCACCAGTCGGCCTCGCCATGCCTTGGAGCTGTCCGCCCGTGCCCTCGCTGCCCGTCCACCTCCGCCTGCGCCTCGCCCGCACCAGCACGGTCCCGTCACGGAGCCACGGCGGCGCCGTGCTCGTGGCCGCCCTGGCCGTGGACTCCCTCGGCAACGGCCTGTTCCTGCCGCTGTCGCTGGTCTACTTCCTCGCCCTGACCGACGTGCCCCTGGCGCTGCTGGGGGCGCTGCTCACCGTCGCCAACGCGGTCACGCTGCCCGTGCCGCTGTGGGCCGGGGCGCTGGCCGACCGGGTCGGCGCGCTGCCGGTCGTGGTGGGAGCGCAGGTCCTTCAAGCCGTCGGGTTCCTCGGGTACGCCTGGGTCGACGGCCCGGTGGGCGTCTTCACGGCCGCGGCCCTGGTCGCCGTCGGCGTGCGCTTCTTCTGGTCCACGGTCTTCACCGCGGTGGCCGACCACGCGGACGGCGACCCCACCGGCTGGTCCAAGGACACCTGGTACTCGATCAGCAACGGTGCTCGGACCGCCGGGCTCGCCGTCGGGGGCCTCGGCACCGGCGTGGTGGTCGCGGACGGCGGGGAGGCGACCTACCGCGCCGTCGCCTGGGGGACCGCTGCCTGCTTCGCCGTCGCCGCGGTGATGATCGCCGCCTTCGTGCGCACGCCCGCCGTGCTGCGGGAGGAGCAGGTCTCCTCGGCCACCGGCTACGCGGCGGTGCTCCGCGACCGGCCGTTCCTGGGGCTGGTGGCCCTGAACACCGTCTTCGCCCTCTCGAGCATCATGCTCGCCCTCGCCCTGCCCACCGTGGTCCTCACCGCGCTCCAGGGCCCCGCGTGGCTGACGTCGGTGGTGCTCGCCGGCAACGCCGTGCTGATCGCCGTGCTGGCGACGCCGGTGGGCACCCGCCTGCCCCGCTACCGGCGCACCCGGGTGCTCGTGCTCGCCGCCGGCCTGTGGACGGCGTGGGGCCTGGCGATGGCCGTGCTCCCCGACGGTCGGCTGAGCCTCCTCGTGCCGGCTCTGGTGGCGGCCACGCTGCTGTTCACCGCCGCTGAGCTGCTGCACGCCCCGGCGTCGATCGCGCTCGCGGCGTCCATCGCCCCGGTCGCCTCGCGCGGCCGCTACCTGGCGGCGTTCCAGTACTCGTTCGCCATCGCCTCCATCGTGGCTCCGGCCTTCTTCGCCACGACGTTCGAGGCCGACGCCGCCGCTCCCTGGCTGGTGCTGGCTGCCGCGAACGCCGCGAGCCTCGCTGGTGTCGTGCTGCTCGAACGGCGGGTGCCCGCCACCGCCCTCCGCGACGCCCCCGGTCGCGCCTGAGACCATCCGTGATGGTCCGAGAGCACGCGGTGCTGTCCGTGCGACCCGGTCAGGACGCCGCCTTCGAGGCGGCGTTCGACGAGGCGAGGGCCATGATCGCGCAGGCGCGCGGCTTCCACGGGCTCACGCTGTCGCGGTGCGTCGAGCGGCCCGGGACCTACCTGCTGCTGGTCGACTGGGAGCGGTTGGAGGACCACACCGAGGGTTTCCGCGGCTCTGCGGCGTACCAGCGGTGGAGCGAGCTGCTCCACCGGTTCTACGACCCGTTCCCCACGGTCGAGCACTTCGAGGTGGTCCAGACCGCCTGACGTCGCCTCACCCGTCGTCGCCGGTGCCTCGGGTGCGGAGGAGCGCGGTGGCGGCCAGCGCGCCCACGACCGTCCACAGCGCCGCGCGCAGGGTGGTCGCCTCGGCGAGCAGCCCGATCAGCGGGGGCCCGGCGAGCAGGGCGCCGTAGGCGGTGGCGCTGACGACGGCGACCGCCTGAGCGGGCGCGACGCCCGGCACGCGGCCGGCCGCGCTCATCGCCACGGGGAAGACGGCCGCCAGCCCGAGGCCGACCGCCCCGAGCGCGACGACGGCCGCACGCGGGTCGCCGGTGAGCAGCGCGACGGCCATGGCCGCCGCACCTGCGGTGGCCCCGACGCGGCGGACGGCGTCCTCCCCGACCCGGTGGACGATCCGGTCCTGGCCCAGCCGGCCGACGACCATCGCGGTCGAGAAGGCCACGAAGCCGCCGGCGCCCAGTGCGGTGGAGGTCCCGAGGTCGTCGACCAGGTACAGCGCGCCCCAGTCGGCGACGGCCCCCTCGGCGAAGGCGGCGCACAGCGCGACCACGACCACCACCGTCAGCGGCCCCGAGGCGCCCACGCGACGGCGCCTCCCGCCCCGGAGCGCCTCGGGCGGGTCGGGGAGGTCGGCCAGCCGGCGCCCGGCGGCTGCGCCGACGCCGGCGAGGCCGACGGCGACGAGCGCGAAGTGGGCGAGCGGGGAGAGGCCCGCACTCGCGGCCGCCCCGCCCGCGAGCGCCCCGAGGGCCGCGCCGCCGCTGAACGCCGCGTGCAGGGTGCCCATGATCGGACGCCCCAGGTGCCGTTCCACCCGGCCGCCGTTGTCGTTCATCGCCACGTCCAGGACGCCGTTGGTCGCGCCGAACACCACGAGCGTCGCAGCCAGGGCGAGGCCGTTCCGGGCCAGCCCGAGCAGCGGCAGGCTGGCGCAGAAGGCGACGACCGCGACGGTGGAGACCCGCCGGCTGCCCCAGCGGCGCACCGCCGGAGCGACCAGCGGCATCGCCCCGACCGCGCCGGCGGCGACGCCGAACAGCGCCAGCCCGAGCTGCGCCTCGCTGAGGCCCGACCGCGCGCTGACGTCCGGGATCCGTGAGACCCAGCTGCCGAAGGTGGCGCCGTTGAGGAGGAACAGGGCGGTCGCGGCGGGTCGGGCGGTCCGCGGCGGTGCCGGCGTGCCGGCCGGACGCGCGACCATCGTCCTCACTGTCCCTCGAGCGCTGCAGCAGCCGCGGACGCTACCCGACGCCCGGGGCGTGCGGACCGTCGGAGGAAGGCCGAGCGGGTACGACACGGGAAGCCGCTCCTGGCGGCCCCGGAGGGTCGGAACAGCGGCTTCCCGTGCCGTACCCCTCGGGACGGAGCGGGCCCCGGCGGCTCAGCCCAGCGCGTCGAGGGCGATCCCCGCGGCGGCAGCCACGAGCGCGTCGTCGGGCTCCGCGTCCTCCCGCTCCCGGGTGGTGAGCACGGCGACCACCAGCGGCGCGCGCCCCGGCGGCCAGACCACCGCGACGTCGTTGCGCGTGCCGTAGCCGCCGGTGCCCGACTTGTCGCCGACCTCCCAGCCCGCCGGCACGGCGGCCCTCACCAGCCCGGCCCCGGTCGTGCTCTCCCGCAGCCACCCGGTGAGCACCGCCCGGTCCTCCGCGGCGAGCGCGTCGTCGACCGCGAACGCCCGAAGGTCCGCCGCCAGCGCCGCCGGGGTGGTGGTGTCGCGCGCGTCCCCGGGCACCGCGGTGTTCAGCTCGGTCTCGTCCCGGTCGACGCTGGTGACGTCGTCGCCGAGCTCGGCCAGCGCGGCGTCCAGGGCACCGGGCCCGCCGAGCTGGCGCAGCAGCAGGTTGCCGGCCGTGTTGTCGCTGGCGGTGACGGCCGCGGCGCCGATCTCGCGCAGCGTCATCCCGGTGCCCGTGCGCCCCTCGGTGACGGGGGAGTACGTCACCAGGTCGGCGCTGGTGAACGGGACGACGGTGTCGAGCTCGGCCTCGGAGGTGCGGGCGAGCACCACGGCGGCGGCGAGCGCCTTGACGGTCGAGGCGTGGGCGAAGCGCTCGTCGGCGCGGTGGGAGACCGTGCGCTCGGAGCCGGTGTCGACCGCGTGGACGCCGACCCGGGCGCCGTACCGGGCCTCGAGCTCGGCGAAGGCGCGGTCGAGCTCCCCGGTGGACGTCGAGGCGGGGGAGGGGCTGCCAGCGGAGGCGCTGGACGACGGCGCGCTCGCCGTCGTGCCCTCGGCCGGCTCAGGGGAGGGCGAGCACGCGGCGAGCGGGCCGAGCGCGAGCGCCGCGAGGAGGGCCAGGGCGGTGGCGCGACCGGACGGCACGATGGTGAGCTCCTGCAGGGTCGGGGTCAGGTCCGTCCCAGTCTTCCTGGTGGGGCACGCTCGGCCGGTGCCCGCCACTGCTGCGCCGCTGCCCCGCCGTGGCTGAGGAGGCGGCGTCGCGGGCGGCCCGCCGGGCTCGCCTCGGCGTGGCGGGGCTGTTCTTCGCCAACGGCGCGCTGTTCGCCGGCGCGGTCCCGCGCTACCCCGAGGTGAAGGGCGGGCTCGACCTGTCCAACGCGGCCTTCGGCGCCGCGGTCGCCGCCTACGGGCTCGGCGCCCTGGTCCTCGGGCTGCTCGCCGGTGCCCTGGTCGCCCGCTTCGGGTCGGCGCGGGTGGCGCCGGTGACCACGGTGGTGCTGGCCGTGAGCGTCGTGCTCATCGCCGCCGCCGGGTCCTGGGGGGCGCTCGTGGTCGTCCTGGCCCTCGCCGGGGCGGCGGACTCGACCGCCGACCTCGCGGTCAACGCGCACGGGCTGCGCGTCGAGCGGCTGCGGGGCCGGCCCGTCCTGAACTCCCTCCACGCGGTCTGGAGCATCGGCGCGGTCGCCGGCGGGGCGGTGGGCGCGGCGGCCGCCGGCGCCGGGGTGCCGCTGGGGTGGCACCTGGGCGCCGCCGCGGTGGTGATGGCGGCCCTCGCGGTCGGGTGCTCGCGGCTCCTGCTGCCGGGCGGTGACCGCGCGGAGCGCGACGGGGCCGCCCCGGCAGCGCTGGGGGACGAGCCCGCCCGGTCCCCGGGGGCCCGCGGGCCGCGCGTCGTCGGGGCGCTCCTCGTCCTGGGGGTGGTCGCCGCGATGGCGCAGACGGTGGAGGAGGCCGGAGCCACCTGGGGCGCCGTCTACCTGCGGGAGGAGCTGGGGGCTCCGGCCGCGGTCGCCGGCCTGGCCTTCATCGTGCTGCAGGCCACGCAGACGGTCGGGCGGCTGGTCGGCGATCGCGCCGTGGCGCGCTTCGGTGACCGCGCGGTCGCCCGCGCCGGGGCCTCGTTGGCGGGGACGGCGATGGCCGTGGCCCTGGCCCTCCCGGCCGTGGGCACCACCGTCGCGGCCTTCGGCGCCGTGGGCCTGGGCATCGGCACGCTGATCCCGGCGAGCCTGCGCACCGCGGACGCCGTCCCCGGGCTGCCGCCCGGCACCGGCCTGGTCGTGGTCGGCACCGTCCTGCGGCTGGTGCTGCTGGCCAACCCCGTGGTGGTCGGGCTGGTCGCCGACGCGGCCAGCGTGCGCGCCGGGCTGGTCGTCATCCCCGCCGCGGCCGCGCTGGTGCTCCTGCTGTCGGCGTCGCTGCCTCCGCGCCCGCGCCCCACCTCGTAGGGGCCTGCGCTCGTAGGGGCCTGCGTCCGGCGTCACGGGCGGACCGCCGCGGCCACCCGGCGGACGGCCTCGCGCAGCCGGTCGGGCGGGTGGGCGGCGTAGCCGAGGACGAGCCCGGCCGGCCCCGGGCGCAGGCGGTGCCAGGCGAGCGGGTGGACGACGACGCCCGCCTCGCGCGCCCGCGCGGCCAGCTCGACGTCGTCCAGGACGGGCCGGCCCGGGAAGGTGACGAGCAGGTGCAGGCCCGCGGCCACGCCCTCGACCCGGGCGCCCGGCAGGTGCTCGGCCAGGGCCTCGAGGACGGCGTCGCGGCGGGCCCGCTGGCGCGAGCGCACCGCCCGCAGGTGCCGGTCGTAGGCCCCCGAGGCGAGCAGGTGGGCGAGCACCAGCTGCGGCAGGGCCGGGCTGCCGAGGTCGCTGGCGTGCCGGGCGGCCACGAGGTCGGCGTGCAGGTGGGCCGGCGGCACCAGCCAGCCCAGCCGCATGCCGGGCGCCAGCGTCTTCGACGTGCTGCCGGTGTGGGCGACGTGGCCCGGC
The DNA here is from genome assembly GCA_902806005.1 of uncultured Quadrisphaera sp. Taxonomy (GTDB): domain Bacteria; phylum Actinomycetota; class Actinomycetes; order Actinomycetales; family Quadrisphaeraceae; genus CADCUY01. The sequence continues at coordinate 9,312 of CADCUY010000046.1, forward strand.
GCCGAGGGCTGCAGCGCGGGCACCGGGGCGCGGTCGTAGCGGTGCTCGGCGTCGTAGTCGTCCTCGAGCACCAGGCCGTCGGCCCGCGCCGCCCACGCCAGCAGCTCCCGCCGGCGGTGCGGGGCCAGCACGACCCCCGTGGGGAAGTGGTGCGCGGGCGTGACCAGCACCGCTGGCGCCCCGGACGCCGCCAGCGCCGCGACGTCGAGCCCGTCGGCGTCCACGGGGACCGGCACCGGGGCCAGGCCCCAGTGCGCCATCTCCTCCCGGGCCCCGCGCGAGCCGGGGTCCTCCACGCCCAGGTCGGTGAGCCCCCGGGCGCGCAGCACCTGGGCGAGCAGCGCCAGGGCCTGGGCGACCCCGGCCACGACGACGACCTCGTCGGGGCCGGCGCGCAGCCCCCTGGTGCGGGCTAGCCACCGGGCCAGCTCGGCGCGCAGCCGTGCGCTGCCCCGCGGGTCGCCGTAGCCGAGGTCGG
>CADCUY010000047.1 GCA_902806005.1 uncultured Quadrisphaera sp.
CTCGACCCACTCCAAGGCCATCCCCCGGCTCACCGCGTTCTCCACCCAGTACGCCGCGCCCGGGTCAGGGGCGCGGCCGAGGTGGTCGTTGTAGTAGCCGGCGATCTCCCGCTCCACGTACTCCCGGGAGTGCGTGATCGCCCACAGCGCGTCGCTGGGCCGCGTGCCGGCGTCGATCTGCCGCACCCAGTACTGGCGGCCGGGGTCGGCCTCGGCGGCCTCGCGGCTGCGCCCGAGGAACTCGACGTACCAGGCGCGCACCGTCGTGTCGGTCGTGGGCGCGGCCTGCGCGGCCGGTGCTGCCGCGAACGCCGCGGTGGCGGCCAGGGCGAGGGTGCAGAAGAAGGCGCCGAGCCTCGTCGTCATGTCGTTCTCCGGGGTCGCGCGAGTGCAGCGGGGACCGGAGGGGTGCGCTGCGTGCGCCGACGGCGGTGCCGGCGCGCCGCCACCCTAGCCAGGCCGGCGACGGCCGGGGGCCGGTTCCACGACCAGAGCGGCACGGGGGCCCCGTCGTCACCTGGAGCGGGTCGAGGTGACGACGGGGCCCCCGTGCCGCTGACGGGGAGTGGGTGCTCGAGCTCAGCCCAGGTCGTGCGGGCGCACCGCGCGGCGGGCGTCGGCGTCGAGGACGCCCCACCCGATGAGCTCCTCCGCGAGGTCGCTCGGCGGCAGGTCGTAGATCACCGCGAGGGCGCGCAGGTCGTCGGCACGGATCGAGAGCACCTTGCCGTTGTAGTCGCCGCGCTGGCTCTGGATGGTCGCGGCGTAGCGCGCGAGCGGCCCGGCCTTCTCGCTGGGCACCGACTGCAGCTTCTCCAGGTCGAGCACCAGCTTCGGCGGCGGCTCGGGGTGCCCCGTGGGGCCGGAGTCGGGCAGCAGCGCCGACACCGGCACGCTGTAGAAGTCGGCCAGCTCTGCGAGCCGCTGCACGGTCACGGCCCGGTCGCCGCGCTCGTAGGAGCCCACCACCACGGCCTTCCAGACCCCGCCGGAGCGCTGCTCCACGCCCTGCAGGCTCAGGCCCTGCTGCGTGCGGATCGCCCGCAACCGCCCACCCAGCGCCTTGGCGTAGCTGGAGTTCTCCTCGGCCACGTCGGACCTCCCATCGTCTGCTGTTCCCCGTGCCTGCACCGCCAGCGGACGGGCTGGCGAGGTCTGCCTGCGATCGTCACGGTGCGTCACGATCACCGTCAAGCGCTGACCGTGGCAGCGCCGCCGACGGCCCTCGCTGGTTACCCAGCGTGATCGGACTACACCTCGAGTGACAGCAAGCAGTGACGGGTCGGTCGAAGACCGGGGGAAGGACCCGCTGAGCCCCGACCGTACCGCGCGGCCCCGACAGGGCCCATCCGGCACGCGCCCACGGCCCGGGCGGTGCACTACGGTGGCCGCGCACGCGTCCTTCAACCTCCGTCCCGTGAGGCGGGGAAGGAGTGCTGATGAGCTCTGCCGCCCTGCGCCCGGTGATGGGCGCCCCCGAGATCTCCCGCGCCCTCAGCCGCATCGCGCACGAGCTGCTCGAGCGCAACCACGGCCCCGAGGGGCTGCTGCTGCTGGGCATCCCGCGCCGGGGCGCACCGCTGGCCCGGCGCCTGGGGGAGCGCCTCGTCGCCGTCGAGCCCGCCCTCGCGGGCGTCGACCCGTCCGCCCTCACCGGCTCGCTCGACGTGACGATGCACCGCGACGACCTGCGCCGCCACCCCGCCCGGGCCCCCTGGCCCACCCAGGTGCCGCCCGGCGGGGTCGACGACCGGGTGGTGGTGCTCGTCGACGACGTGCTCTCCACCGGTCGCACGGTCCGCGCCGCGCTCGACGCGCTCTCCGACCTCGGCCGGCCCCGCGCCGTCCGCCTGGCGGTCCTGGTCGACCGCGGGCACCGCGAGCTGCCCATCCGCGCCGACCACGTCGGGAAGAACCTGCCGACGTCGTCGCGCGAGCGCGTGCGGGTGCTGCTGGAGGAGACCGACGGCTCCGACGCCGTCGTGATCGAGGCGCCCGAGGGCGGGGAGGGGCCGTGAGGCACCTGCTCTCCGCCGCCGACCTCAGCCGCGAGCAGGCCGTGCACCTGCTCGACGTCGCCGAGCAGATGGCCGCCACCCAGCAGCGGGAGATCAAGAAGCTGCCCGCGCTGCGCGGCCGCACCGTGGTCAACCTCTTCTTCGAGGACTCCACCCGCACCCGCACCTCCTTCGAGGCCGCGGCCAAGCGCCTCTCGGCCGACGTCATCACGTTCTCCGCGAAGGGCTCCTCGGTCTCCAAGGGCGAGAGCCTCAAGGACACCGCGATGACCCTGGAGGCGATCGGCGCGGACGCCGTGGTCGTGCGCCACTCCGCCTCCGGGGCGCCGCACCGCCTGGCCACGTCGGGCTGGATCCGCGCCGGGGTGCTCAACGCCGGCGACGGCACCCACGAGCACCCCACCCAGGCGCTGCTCGACGCCTTCACCCTGCGCCGGGCGCTGCGGGGCGGCGCGGGCGCCGGCACCGGCACCGACCTCGCCGGGGCGCGCGTGGTGGTGGTCGGCGACGTGCTGCACAGCCGGGTGGCCCGCTCCAACGTGCTGCTCCTGCACACCCTCGGCGCCCGCGTGACCCTGGTGGCGCCGCCGACGCTGCTGCCGGTGGGGGTGGGCGCGTGGCCGTGCGAGGTCGCCACCGACCTCGACGCCGCCCTGGCCGGGTCGGGCGGCGCGCGCCCTGACGCGGTGATGGCCCTGCGGGTGCAGCTGGAGCGGATGGACGCCGCGTACTTCCCCTCCGCCCGCGAGTACTCGCGCCGCTACGGGGTCGACGGCCGGCGCCTGGCCCTGCTGCCCGACCACGCGGTGCTGCTGCACCCCGGGCCGATGAACCGGGGCCTGGAGATCAGCGCCGACGCCGCGGACGGCGTCCGGTCGCGCATCGTGGAGCAGGTCGCCAACGGGGTCGCCACGAGGATGGCGGCGCTGTACCTGATGCTCGCCGGGGAGGACGCCGCATGACCGCCGCACCGGACGCCCCACCGACCGCCACCGTGCTGCAGGGGGTGCGCCCGCTCGGCGCCGACCCCGTCGACCTCGTGCTCGACGGGGGGGTGGTCACCGAGGTCGCGGCCCCGGGCTCGGCGGCGCGGGACGGCGCGCGCGTCGTCGACGGCCGCGGCCTGGTGGCCCTGCCCGGGCTGGTCGACCTGCACACCCACCTGCGCGAGCCGGGCCGCGAGGACGCCGAGACCGTCGAGACCGGCAGCCGGGCCGCCGCCCTGGGCGGCTTCACCGCCGTCCACGCCATGGCCAACACCGCGCCGGTGGCCGACACGGCGGGTGTGGTGGAGCAGGTGTGGCGCCTGGGCCGGGCCGCCGGGTGGACCGACGTGCGCCCGGTCGGCGCCGTCACCGTGGGCCTGGACGGCGAGCGCCTGGCCGAGCTGGGCGCGATGGCCGACTCCGCCGCCGCGGTCCGGGTGTTCTCCGACGACGGCCGGTGCGTGCACGACGCGGTGCTGATGCGCCGGGCGCTGGAGTACGTCCGGGCCTTCGACGGGGTCGTCGCCCAGCACGCCCAGGAGCCGCGGCTGACCGAGGGCGCGCAGATGCACGAGGGCGAGGTCTCCGCCGTCCTCGGGCTGCGCGGGTGGCCCGCGGTGGCCGAGGAGGCGGTGATCGCCCGCGACATGCTGCTCGCCGACCACGTCGGCTCCCGGCTGCACGTGTGCCACCTGTCCACCGCCGGGTCGGTGGAGCTGGTGCGCTGGGGCAAGGCCCGCGGCATCGCGGTCACCGCCGAGGTCACCCCGCACCACCTGCTGCTCACCGACGAGCTGGTGCGCGGCTACGACCCGGTCTACAAGGTCAACCCGCCGCTGCGCACCGCGGCCGACGTCGAGGCGCTGCGCGAGGGCGTGGCCGACGGCACGATCGACGTCGTCGCCACCGACCACGCCCCGCACGCGGTGGAGGACAAGGACTGCGAGTGGGCCGCGGCGGCGATGGGGATGACGGGGCTGGAGACCGCCCTGTCGGTGGTCGTCGCCGCGCTGGTCGAGCCCGGGCACCTGGACTGGGCGGGCGTGGCGCGGGTGATGTCGGCGGCGCCTGCCACCATCGGGCGCGTGGAGCACCAGGGACGGCCGCTGGCCGTGGGCGAGCCGGCGAACGTCGTGCTGGTCGACCCGGGCGCGCGGCGGGTCGTCGAGGTGGCCGCGCACGCCAGCCGCGGCCGCAACAGCCCCTTCGCGGGGCTGGAGCTGCCCGGCCGCGTGGTCGCCACCGTGCTCGGCGGGCACCCCGTCGTGCTCGACGGCGCGCTGGCCAGCCCGCGGCCCGACGCCGGTCGGCACCCGGGCGGGTGGTGACGGCGTGGAGCGGGTGGTCGCGGGCAGCGTGCTGCTGGCCCTGGTGCCGGTGGTGTGGTGGCTGATGCTGCGCGGGTGGCGCGCGCGCCGGGCGGAGCAGGCCGACGGCCTGGCGCTGCCGGAGCCCGCGGCGCCGCCGCAGGACGGGTTCGTGCCGGGGGCCGTCGAGGCCGTGTACGTGAGCACCACCCTGGCCGGGCAGCCGTTCGAGCGGGTGCTGGTGCACGGCCTCGGGGCGCGCAGCGCCGCGTCGGTCGGGGTGGTGGACGGCGCGCTGCTGGTGCTGCGCCGCGGCGCGCGGTGGTTCGCGGTGCCGGCGCGGGACGTCGTCGGGGTCGACCGGCGGCGGGGTCAGGTGGGCAAGTTCGTGGCGGGGAGGGGTGGGCTCGTGGTCGTGACCTGGAGGCTCGGGGAGGTGCCGCTGGACACCGCGCTGCACTGCCGGCGCCGCGAGGACGCCGACGCGCTGGCCGCGGCGGTCGGCGCGCTGGTGCCCGGGAGCGCCGCGTGAGCGCCCCGGCGGTGCTGGTCCTCGAGGACGGCCGCACCTTCGCCGGCGAGGCCTACGGCGCCACCGGCACCACCGTCGGCGAGGCCGTGTTCTGCACGGCGATGACCGGGTACCAGGAGACGCTCACCGACCCCAGCTACCACCGGCAGGTCGTGGTGATGACCGCCCCGCACGTGGGCAACACCGGCTGGAACGACGAGGACGACGAGTCCTCGCGGATCTGGGTCTCCGGGTTCGTCGTCCGCGACCCCGCGGTGCGCGCCTCCAGCTGGCGCTCGCGCCGGGAGCTGGCCGACGAGCTCGCCGCCCAGGGCGTCGTCGGCATCTCGGGGGTCGACACCCGGGCCCTGACCCGGCACCTGCGCGACCGCGGCGCGATGCGGGCCGGGGTCTTCTCCGGCGCCGACGCCGAGGCCGAGCCCGAGGTGCTGGTGGAGCGGGTGCGCGAGGCCCCGGCGATGGCCGGCGCCGACCTGGCCGGCGAGGTCACCACCGCGCGGGCGTACCTGGTGCCCGCGGTGGGGGAGCGGCGCGCGGTGGTCGCCGCGATCGACCTCGGCATCAAGTCGAACACCCCGCGCGAGCTGGCCCGGCGCGGCGTCGACGTGCACGTGCTGCCCGCCACCGCCACCCTCGCCGACGTGATGGCGGTGCAGCCCGACGGCGTCTTCTTCTCCAACGGCCCCGGCGACCCCGCGGCGGCCGAGCACGAGATCGGCCTGCTGCGCTCGGTGCTCGAGGCCCGCGTGCCCTTCTTCGGCATCTGCTACGGCAACCAGCTGCTCGGCCGGGCGCTCGGGCTCGGCACCTACAAGCTGCCCTTCGGGCACCACGGCATCAACCAGCCGGTGCTCGACCGCGCCACCGGCGGCGTCGAGATCACCTCGCAGAACCACGGCTTCGCCGTCGACGCGCCCCTCGACGGCGCCTTCGAGACCCCCTACGGGCGGGCGGAGGTCAGCCACACCAGCCTCAACGACGGGGTGGTGCAGGGGCTGAGGCTGCTCGACGCGCCGGCGTTCAGCGTGCAGTACCACCCCGAGGCCGCGGCGGGCCCGCACGACGCCAACCACCTCTTCGACGACTTCGTGACCCTCATGGAGACCAGCCGCTGATGCCCCGCCGCGACGACATCTCCTCGGTCATGGTGATCGGCTCCGGGCCGATCGTCATCGGCCAGGCCGCCGAGTTCGACTACTCCGGCACCCAGGCGTGCCGGGTGCTGCGCGCCGAGGGCCTGCGCGTGGTGCTGGTCAACTCGAACCCGGCCACGATCATGACCGACCCCGAGCTCGCCGACGCGACCTACGTCGAGCCGATCACCCCGGAGGTGATCGAGGCGATCATCGCCCGCGAGCGCCCCGACGCCCTGCTCGCCACCCTCGGCGGGCAGACCGCGCTGAACGCGGGCATCGCCCTGCACGAGGCCGGGGTGCTGGCCCGCTACGGCGTGGAGCTGATCGGCGCCTCGGTCGAGGCCATCGAGCTGGGGGAGGACCGGCAGGCGTTCAAGGGCGTGGTCGAGCGCTGCGGCGCGGAGTCGGCGCGCTCGGTGGTCGCCCACTCGGTCGCCGAGTGCCTCGCCGCGGCCGCCGACCTCGGCTACCCGGTGGTCGTGCGCCCGAGCTTCACCATGGGCGGGCTGGGCTCGGGCTTCGCCCACGACCCGGTCGAGCTGGCCCGGATCGCCGGCGCCGGGCTGCACGCCAGCCCCACCACGGAGGTGCTCCTCGAGGAGTCGATCACCGGGTGGAAGGAGTACGAGCTCGAGCTGATGCGCGACGCGCACGACAACGTCGTGGTGGTCTGCTCGATCGAGAACCTCGACCCGATGGGCGTGCACACCGGCGACTCGATCACCGTCGCTCCCGCGCTGACCCTGACCGACCGCGAGTACCAGCGGATGCGCGACGTCGCCATCGCGGTGATCCGCGAGGTCGGCGTCGACACCGGCGGCTGCAACATCCAGTTCGCGGTGCACCCGGGCACCGGGCGCCTGGTGGTCATCGAGATGAACCCGCGGGTCTCGCGCAGCTCCGCGCTGGCGTCGAAGGCCACCGGGTTCCCGATCGCCAAGATCGCCGCCCGCCTGGCGATCGGCTACACCCTCGACGAGATCCCCAACGACATCACCGCGAAGACCCCGGCCAGCTTCGAGCCGGTGCTCGACTACGTGGTGGTCAAGGTGCCGCGGTTCGCGTTCGAGAAGTTCCCCGCCGCCGACACCACGCTGACCACGACGATGAAGTCGGTCGGCGAGGCGATGGCGATCGGGCGGTGCTTCACCGAGGCGCTGCAGAAGGCGCTGCGCTCGGTCGAGCAGCGCGGGTCCTCCTTCCACTGGGACGGCGAGCCGCCCGCGGGCGCGCAGCTGGAGGCGCTGCTCGCCACCGCCGGGCGGCCCACCGACGGGCGCCTGGTCGCCGTCCAGCAGTGCCTGCGCGGCGGGGCGAGCGTCGAGGCGGTGCACGCGGCCACGGGCATCGACCCCTGGTTCCTCGACCAGATCGCGGTCATCGAGGACGTCGCCGCGGCGGTGCGCGAGGCCGGCGAGCTCGACGCCGCGCTGCTGCGCCGGGCCAAGCGCCACGGCTTCTCCGACGCGCAGCTGGCGTCGCTGCGGGGGCTGACGGAGGCCGAGCTCCGCGCCCGTCGCCACGCGGCGGGCGTGCGCCCGGTGTTCAAGACCGTCGACACCTGCGCCGCGGAGTTCGAGGCGACCACGCCGTACCACTACTCCTCCTACGACGCCGAGGACGAGGTCGCGGCCACCGGCCGCCGCAAGGTCGTCGTGCTCGGCTCCGGCCCGAACCGGATCGGGCAGGGGGTCGAGTTCGACTACTCCTGCGTGCACGCGGTGACGGCCCTGCGCGAGGCCGGCTACGAGACGGTGCTGGTCAACTGCAACCCCGAGACCGTCAGCACCGACTACGACACCTCCGACCGGCTGTACTTCGAGCCGCTGACCCTCGAGGACGTGCTCGAGGTGCTCGCGGCGGAGGCCCGCTCGGGCGAGGTCGTCGGGGTGGTCACCACCCTGGGCGGGCAGACGCCCCTGGCGCTGGCCGCGGCGCTGGAGGCCGAGGGCGTGACCGTGCTCGGCACCTCGCCGGCCGCGATCGACCTCGCGGAGGACCGCGGCGCCTTCGGGGCGGTGCTCGACCGCGCCGGCCTGACCGCCCCCCGGTTCGGCACCGCGACCTCGGTGGAGGAGGCGGAGGCCGTGGCCGCGGAGATCGGCTACCCGGTGCTGGTGCGCCCCTCCTACGTGCTCGGCGGGCGCGGCATGCAGATCGTCTACGAGCCCGAGACCCTCGGCGAGTACGTGCGCCGCGCCACCGTGGCCAGCCCCGACCACCCGGTGCTGGTCGACCGGTTCCTCGACGACGCGGTGGAGATCGACGTCGACGCCCTCTTCGACGGCGAGGAGGTCTACCTCGGCGGGATCATGGAGCACATCGAGGAGGCCGGGGTGCACTCGGGCGACTCGGCCTGCGTGCTCCCGCCCATCACCCTCGGCGCCTCCGTGCTGGCCCGGGTGCGCACCGCCACCGAGGCCATCGCCCGCGGCGTGGGCGTGCGCGGGCTGCTCAACGTGCAGTACGCGCTGGCCTCCGACGTGCTGCACGTGCTCGAGGCCAACCCGCGGGCCTCGCGCACCGTGCCCTTCGTCGCCAAGGCGACGGGGGTCGCGCTGGCCAAGGCCGCCGCGCGGATCGCGGTGGGCGACTCCATCGCGACCCTGCGCAAGGAGGGCCTGCTGCGCGCCACCGGCGACGGCGGCGACCTGCCGAGCGACTCGCCGATCTCGGTGAAGGAGGCCGTGCTCCCGTTCCAGCGCTTCCTCACCCCGGGCGGCCAGGTCGTCGACTCCCTCCTGGGCCCGGAGATGCGCTCGACCGGCGAGGTGATGGGCATCGACGTCGACTTCCCGGCGGCCTTCGCCAAGGCCCAGGCCGCCGCCCACGGCGGGCTCCCGCGCTCCGGCGCGGTCTTCGTCTCGGTGGCCGACCCCGACAAGCGCGCCGTGGTCTTCCCCGTCAAGCGGCTGGCCGACCTCGGCTTCGAGGTGCTCGCCACCGCCGGCACCGCCGTGGCCCTGCGCCGCAACGGCATCCCCAGCACCGTGGTGCGCAAGCACTCGGCCGGCACGGGTCCGGACGGCGAGCCGACCATCGTGGCGCGGATCCTCGCGGGGGAGGTGGCGCTGGTGGTCAACACCCCGTCCGGGGTGGCGGCCTCCGGGGCCTCGGCGCGCGCCGACGGCTACGAGATCCGCGCGGCGACCGCGGCCGTGGGGCGCCCCATCGTCACCACGGTGCAGCAGCTCGCGGCCGCGGTGCAGGCCATCGACGCCGAGGCCGGGGCTGCGGGGCGGCCGGTGCGGGTGCGCTCGCTGCAGGAGCACGCGGCGGCCCTGGCCCTCGGCGGCGCGTGACCGCCGTGGCGGTGCCCCCCTTCGGCGCGCGGCTGGCCGCCGCCGCCGCGGAGCACGGGCCGCAGTGCGCCGGCATCGATCCCCATCCCGCGCTGCTGCGCGCCTGGGGCCTGGACGACGACGCCGCGGGCCTGGAGCGGTTCGCGCTCACCGCCGTCGAGGCCTTCGCCGGCGCGGTGGCGGCGGTCAAGCCGCAGTCGGCGTTCTTCGAGCGGCACGGCTCGCGCGGGGTCGCGGTGCTCGAGCGGGTGGTCGCCGCCGCCCGCGACGCCGGGGTGCTGTGCGTGGTCGACGCCAAGCGCGGCGACATCGGCTCGACGATGGAGGCTTACGCCCAGGCCTACGCCGGCGACGGGTCGCCGCTGGCCGGCGACGCCGTCACCGCGACCGCCTTCCTCGGCTTCGGCGCCCTCGACGCGCTGCTCGACCTCGCCCGCGCCACCGGCCGCGGCGTGTTCGTGCTCGCGCTGACC
>CADCUY010000048.1 GCA_902806005.1 uncultured Quadrisphaera sp.
CCGCCCCGGGTCGGCGACCGCCCCGGCCACCACGCCCAGCGCGGCGCGGGTGCGCTGCGCCGGCGCGGTGATGAGCGTCGGCAGGTAGCTGGTCACCCCGGTGCGGGCCAGGGCGGCGCCGAGGGCGCGCACCTGGTCGGGGTCGGCGGCCATGACGTCGACCCCCGCGAAGCCGTTGACCTGGAGGTCGACCATCCCGGGGGCCGCGACCCGCCCGCCGCGGGCGGGGGGCAGCCCGACGGCGGTGACCACCCCGTCGGCCACGGCGACGTCACCGGGCAGCAGCTGCCCGTCGACCAGCGCCGCGCCGACCCCGAGGCGGCCCGCCCGCCCGCCGCTCACAGCCGGAACGGGTTGTAGCCCTTGGCGGCCATGAGGTACCAGGCCGTGGCCCCGGTGTGCAGGCTCGCGTAGTAGAGGTCGCCGAAGCCGGTGTCGAGGCCGTCGCTGGACGCCGCGACGAGGCCGCGGCCGTCGCCGTTCGCGGCGGTGGCCTGGGCCCGCTCGGCGCTGGCCATGAGGTCGGCGTAGCGCTGGGCGTCGCCGGTCGCGCCCCGGGCCCGCACGGCCAGGGCGAGGTGGGCGCTGCCCTCGAACCACACCTTGGAGACGTCGGCGTCGCTGTAGCTGCTGCCCGTGAAACCGGCGTCGCTCGCGGTGAGGTTGGCGAAGACCCACGTCAGCGAGGCGGAGTAGCGGGGGTCGCCGGTGGCCAGGTACGCCCACGTCTGCACGTCCGCCGGGATCGGGAACCGGTTGGTGGTGGTGCCGTCGGGGTCGGTGCCGGTCCACACGTGGCCGTCACCCGGGTCCTGCTGGGAGGCGACGAAGGCGAACGCGGTGCGGGCGCGTGCCGACCACGCGCTGTCGCCGGTCAGGGTGGCGAGCATCGTGAAGAACGCGCCGACGTCGATGTTGTGCTCGGTGGCCTTGAACGCGTAGGCGACGTCGTTCCCGTCGCGCCCGCCCGTGTACCCGAAGGGGGCGCGCACCCCGTCGAAGGTCCTCTCCTGGATCCAGGTCGCCGAGCGCAGCGCACCGTCGAGGAAGCGCTGCTGGCGCGTGACGGCGAAGAGGCGGGCGAGCGCCAGGCCGACCCAGGCCTGGTTGCCGGTGTTGGCGGCCGGCGAGCCGATCTGCGGGGTGCCGTCGGCGGTGACGAAGGGGTCGGGCTGGTAGGAGGCTCGGGTGCGCCCGTCGCGCAGCGGGTCGTTGGCCTGGGCGTAGAGCAGGGCGTCGCCGAGCACCGTCGCCCGCTGGAGGTCGGCGGCGGCGCCGCCGGCCAGCCACGCGAGGACCACCAGCGCGTCGTCGTAGGCGAAGGAGGAGACGAAGTCGAAGGTGGGGGTGGAGAAGTAGCCCCCCTGGTAGCTGCGCGGCACCCGCAGCTGCGTGCCCGAGCCGTACTGGTCGAACCGCTCGGCCAGGAAGGCGTAGCCGCGGGTCACCGACGTCCGCGAGGGGACGGTGGACCGCGCGGCGGCGGCGGCGGGAGCAGCCGAGGTCGCCAGCAGGCCGGCGGCGGCCGCGCCGCCGAGGAGCACCCCCCGCCGGGTGGGGGTGGTGGGAGCGGGAGTGCGGGACGGTGCGGCCATGCGGGTCCTCCTCGGTCGGTGGGCGATCGCTGGTCGTGCGGTCAGGGCGCGCTGATGCCCGCCACGAGCTGGGCGACGTGCGCCTCCCGCTCCTCGCGGGTGTCGGGGCGGCCGGGCACCCCGGGCCGCTGCTGCCAGGGCCGGGGCCCGTCGGCGCGGCGGTGCTCGACGCCGACGGCGTCGAGGCGGGCCAGGTGCTCCTGCAGCCGGCGCTCGAAGTCGGGGAAGTCGCGCTCGCCGCGGCTCCACAGCGCCTCGGCCACCGCGCACAGCCGGGGGAAGGCGAGGTAGTCGACGGTGCGCGGGGAGTCGGCGTGCTCGGTCCAGATGTTGGCCTGCCCCCCGAGCACGTGCCGGGCCTCGTCCTCGCTCAGCTGCGGCGGCACCGGCTCGAAGGCGTAGACGTCCTCCACCGTCAGCGGGATCGAGACGGGGATCGGCTCGTCCGGCGACTCCGACTGGCGGTAGTCCAGGTAGACGACGTCGTCGGGGCAGGCGACCACGTCGTGCCCGCGCCGGGCCGCCGCCACGGCGCCGGCCATCCCGCGCCACGACGCCACGGTGGCCCCGGGGGCGAGCTCGCCCTCGAGGATCTCGTCCCACCCGAACAGCCGCCGGCCGCGGGCGGTCAGGTGGTCGTCGAGGCGGCGCACGAACCACGCCTGCAGGTCCTCCTCGGTGGCCAGCCCCCGCTCGCGCATGAGCTCCTGGGTGCGCGGGTCGGCGCGCCACTGCTCCTTGGGGCACTCGTCACCGCCGATGCCGATGTAGCGGGAGGGGAAGAGGTCCATGACCTCGTCGAGGACGTCGGTGAAGAAGGCGACCGTCGACTCCTCGGTGTTGAGCACGTTCGGGTCGATGCCCCAGCGGGTGAAGACCTCCAGCGGCTCGCCGGTGACCCCCAGCTCGGGGTGGGCGGCCAGCGCGGCCTGCACGTGCCCGGGCGACTCGATCTCGGGCACCACGGTGATGCAGCGCTCCGCCGCGTGGGCGACGATCTCGCGGACGTCGTCCTGGGTGTAGTAGCCGCCGTGCGGGCGCCCGTCGCCGGGGGAGTCCTCGGTGGCCCCCACCTGGCTCTCGCGCCGCCACGCCCCGACCTCGGTGAGGCGCGGGTGGCGGCGGACCTCCAGGCGCCAGCCCTGGTCGTCGGTCAGGTGCAGGTGCAGCACGTTGAGGCGGTGCATCGCCATGAGGTCGACGAAGCGGAGCACGTCGTGCTTGGGCATGAAGTGCCGGGCGACGTCGAGCATCGCCCCGCGCCAGCCGAACCGCGGCGCATCCTCCACCTCGACCGCGGGCACCGCCCACCGGACGCCGGTGACCAGCGCGCGCCGGTGCACCTCGGGCGGCAGCAGCTGCAGCAGCGCCTGGCACCCGTAGAACGCGCCCGCACGGTCGGCACCGGTGACCAGCACGCCCCGGGCGGTCACCCGCAGGGTGAACGACTCGGGGCCCAGCCGCTCGCCCAGTGCCGGGTCGAGAGCGAGCACCACGCGGGCGTCCGCCGGCTCGTCGGCCTCGCGGAGCGGCAGCCCGGTCGCCGGGCGCAGCGCCCCCTGCAGCCAGGCGAGCACCCCCCACAGCTCCTCGGGGGCGTGCAGGCGGGTGGCGGCGTCGAGCACCAGCTCGCCGTCGCCGGGCGTCGTCGACAGGGGGCGGGGGAGGAGCACGGGGTGGCCTAGCCCTTCACGGCCCCGGCGGACATGCCGGCGACCAGGTTGCGCTGGATGAACAGGAAGAAGACGACGACGGGCAGCGAGAACAGCACCGAGGCCGCCATCTGGCCGCCGAAGTCGGTGCCCGAGTTGGGGTTGCTGAACGAGGCCAGCCACACCGGGAGGGTGTAGCGGCTCTGCTCGCGCATGAACGTGTACGCGAACAGGTAGTCGTTCCAGGCCGCGATGAAGGCGAAGATGCTCGTGGCGATCACGCCGGGGGCGACCAGCGGGAACAGCACGCTGACCAGCACCCGCCAGGTGCTCGCCCCGTCGATGCGCGCGGCCTCCTCGACCTCCACCGGGACGGCGAGGAAGAACCCGCGCATCACCCAGATCGAGAACGGCAGCACCGTGGCGACGTAGGCCAGCACCAGCGCGGCGTAGGTGCCGAGCAGGTCGACGCTGTTGAACATCACGAACATCGGGATGAGCAGGGCGGTGCTGGGCAGCATCTGCACGGCCAGGACCACCACCATGATCGTCCGTCGCCCGGGGAACCGGAACCGCGACAGCGCGGCGGCCGCGAAGATGCCCAGGACCACCGCGACCACGACGGTCCCGGACACCACGATCACGCTGTTGCGCAGGTTCACCAGGAAGTCGGAGGCCGTCACCGCCCCCACGAAGTTCGCCAGCGTCGGGTCGGAGGGCACGAACCGCGGGGTGGTGGTCAGCACCTCGGGGCGCGGCTTGAAGGCCGTGTTGACCATCCAGTAGACGGGGAAGACCCACACCGCGCAGAAGGCCGCGGCCAGCGAGCTGGAGACCCAGCGCCGTCGCCGGCGGCGGCGGGGCGCGGGCGGTGGCGCGCTGGGGCCGCTGCCCGTCGGGCCGGCCAGGGGCGGGGCGGCGGTCGTGGCGCTCACAGGTCTTCTCCAGCCCGCAGCAGGCTGCGGATGTAGACGGCGGTCATGGCCAGGAGCAGCAGGGTGGTCACCACGGAGATCGCCGCGCCGAGGCCGATGTCGAAGCCGACGAAGGCGGTGACGTAGGTGAACACGCCGAGCGTGGAGGTGGAGTCGCCGGGGCCGCCGCGCGAGACCAGCCAGATCTGGTTGAAGACGTTGTAGTCCCAGATCACCGACAGGATGGTGATCAGCAGCAGCGTCGGGCGCAGGAAGACCAGCGTGACGGCGCGGTAGACCAGCAGCTCGCCCGCGCCGTCGAGGCGCGCGGCCTCCTGGTGCTCGGCGGGCACCTGGGTCTCGGCGGCGTTGAGGGTCAGGGCGATGAACGGCACGGCCTGCCAGACGATGAGCAGCCAGATCGCGGTGTAGGCCAGCGCCGGGTCCTCGGCCCAGTTCAGGTCGGTGGTGTCACCGAAGACCCCGAGCTGGGCCAGCAGCCAGTTGACCACCCCGTAGCCGGGCTGGAAGAGCCAGTTCCACACCAGCGACGAGGCGACGTTGGGCATCGCCCAGGCGAGGATCAGCACGACGGTCATCGCGTAGCGCCACGCCCGTCCGACCCGGGTCATCAGGTGGGAGACGCCCATCCCGATGACCACGCTGCCGGCCACCATCGCCGCGGTGAACAGCACCGTGCGCACCAGCGACGCCCAGAACTCCTCGTCGCCGAGCAGCGTGACGTACTGCTGCAGGCCCACGACCGAGTAGGCGCCGGTGAACAGCGTCCGCTGGTCGTAGTCGGTGAACGAGGTGAAGACCAGGAAGCCGATCGGCACCACGGTGACGCCGGTGAGCACGAGCCCGGCGGGCAGGAGCAGCAGCAGCGGGGCCCGGTCCCGCCGCCGCGCGCGGGCGGCGCGCGACGGCGGGACGGCGGTGGGGGCGGTGGCGCCGCCGGAGCCCGCCCCAGCGGTGGCGGACGCGCGCCGCGGCGCGGTGGTGCCGACGGGAGCCACCGGCGGTCACCGGCCGCTGTTGAGGGTGGACTCCAGCTGCTCGTCGAAGCCCTCGGCCGCCGCGGCGACGTCCGTCGAGCCCGACGCGACGGCGGAGAACAGCTCGTTGATGCTCTTGTCGCCCTCGATCGTCGGCCAGTCGGCCGCCGCCGGGGTGGCCTTCGACACCAGGGCCGCCGTGAAGAAGCCCTGCTGCAGCGGGTCCAGCGAGGCCTGGGCCGCCTCGATGCCCTCGGTGCTGTTCGGGATCCAGCCGTCGACCCCGAAGACGTACTCGTCCTGGATCGCGGGGCTGGCGGCGATCTTCGTCCACGCCAGGGCCAGGTCGGGGTTCTCGCTCCTGGCGGCGATGCCCCAGTCGGAGCCGCCGAGCATCACCGGCTGGGTGGCGCCCGACGTCCCGGGCAGGGGGAAGGTGCCGAGGCTGTCGTCGGTCAGCGCCGGGTTGGCCTCCTGGATCAGGCCGACGGAGCCGGCGGTGGCGAGGATCGCGGAGGTCTTGCCGTCGGCGAAGAGCTGCACCTGGTCGGGCGAGAGGGTGTCGACGGTCTGCGAGGCGGGGGTCGAGTAGGCGTTCTGGAAGGCCTTGAACGCCTCCAGGCCCTCCTGGGCCTCGGGGCTGGAGAACCCGCCGGTCCAGGTGCCGTCCTCGGAGGTGGCGATGTCGCCGCCGGCGTCCCAGACCCACTGCATGCCCGCGTACCAGTACTGCCCGGGCAGGTAGAACGGCGAGAAGTCGGGCGCGGTGTTGGCGGCCGCGACCGCGTCGAGGGCCGCGGTCAGCTCCTCGGTGGTCGTCGGCGCCTCGGTGATGCCGGCGGCGGCCCACAGCTCCTTGTTGTAGATGACCGCGCGGGCGCCGGCGAAGCCGGGCACGGCGTACAGCGAGCCGTCGACGGTGGCCGGCTCCTCCAGGCCCGCGAGCCAGGTCCGGCCCTGCTGGAGGTCCTCCTTGTACGGGGTCAGGTCGAGCAGGGCGCCGTTGGCGGCGTACCCGGGCACCTGGGTGTTGCCCAGGTCGATGACGTCGGGCGGGGTGGAGGTGGACAGCGCGGTGCTGACCTTGGTCGTGATGCCCTCCCACTGCTGCACCTCGACCTCGACCTCGGCGCCCACCGTCTCGGTGAACTCCGTGTTGATCGCCTCGATGGTCTCGTCGGTGTAGTCGCCGTCCATCACCCAGACGGTCAGGGTCTCGCCCTCGCCCTCGGCGGCGGGCACGGCGGCGGGGGCGCCGCTGGACTCCTGGGCGTCGCCGGAGCTCCCGCAGCCGCTGAGGGCCAGGACGGCGGCGATGCCCAGGGCGCTGGCTGCGGTGGACCTGGTACGTGGCACGGGTGCTCCTCGGTGTGGGGTGGCGGGGCGTGGGTGGTGCAGGGACCGGGCGGCCGTCGGGGCGGCCCGCGGGACGCGGCTCACGCGGCGGCCTCGGCGGCGACGGCGCTGGCGACGGCGCCGAGGACGGCGGCGCCCTGGCCCAGCTCGCCGGAGAGGACGGAGATCCTGCCGGCCGTCCGCGGCTTGGTGTAGCGCTCGACGGCGTCGCGGACGGCGTCCGCCAGGTGGGCGCTGGTGCCGGCGAGGTCGCCCCCGACCACGACGGCCTGCGGCGCGAGCACGTTGCACAGGCCGGCCACGGTCCTGCCGATCGCCGTCCCCGCGTCGGTGACGGCGCGGATGGCGGCGCGGTCGTGCGCGGCGACCAGGGCGGCCAGGTCGTCGGCGGTGCGCACGTGGGGGTGCACCACCCGCAGCGCGGCCAGCACCGGGCCCAGCGCGGCGGTGGTCTCCAGGCACCCGCGGTTGCCGCACACGCAGAGGTCGCCGTGCTCGAGCACCTGCACGTGGCCGAGCTCCCCGGCGCCGCCGTGCGCCCCGCGGTAGAGCTGCCCGCCCAGCACCAGGCCGACGCCGATGCCCGCCGAGGCCTTGACGTGGACGACGTCGGTGAGCCCGCGGGCCGCGCCGAAGGCGTGCTCGCCGAGCGCGCACAGGTCGGCGTCGTTCTCCAGCACGGTCGGCAGCCCGGTGGCGGCGGCGAGCACGGGGCGGGGGTCGATCAGCCCCCAGCGGGGCATCCGGTCGGAGACCACGTGCCCGGTGCTGGTGTCGACGACACCGGGGACCCCGGCCACCAGGCGCGAGACGCGGCCGCGGTCGACGCCGGCGTCGGCGATCACGGTGCTCACCAGCCGTGCCGTCTGCCGCAGGGCGTCGGCGCCGTCCTGGTCGACGTCGACGGCCTCGGTGCGCTGGGCGAGGACCGCTCCGGCGAGGTCGCACACCGCGGTGCGCACCACGTCGGGCCCGAGGTCGAGCCCGACGACGAGGCTCCGCTCGCCCACCAGGCGCACCAGGCGGCCCGGGCGCCCGGTGCGCCCGGCGCCCCGGTCGTCGCGTCCGACCTCCGCGACCCGGCCCTCGTCGGTGAGCTCGGCGACCAGGCTCGAGACCGTGGTGCCCGACAGCGAGGTCAGGCGCGCCAGCTCGGCCCGGCTCACCTCGCCGCGGTCGCGCAGGACGTCGAGCAGGCGGCGCCGGTTGGCGGACCGCAGGGCGGTGAGGCCCCGCTCCGCCGGGCTGGTCGTCGTCGACATGGGGGAACAGTGGAGGCTCGCGGGGAGTTCGTCAAGACCCCTCTCACGATCTCCGCGATGAGGCCCGGATCACGCCTTGTTCCTCCGGATTCCGCAGGAACGAGGACCGTCTAGCGAGTCGGCCGACCGGGTTGTCGCAGGACTTGACGCAACACCCGCCGCCCCTGCGATGCTGCTCCCTGCGCGGCGGTCGCCGTGGCGTCGGCGCGCCCGTGGGGAGCTGTGCAGGTGGAAGTGGTCATCACCACGACGGTCGAGGACGCCGGTCGGGTCGTCGCCGACGTCGTCACCCAGGCCCTGCACGGCGGAGCGCGCGTGCTGGGCCTGGCCACCGGGTCCTCGCCCCTGGCGGCGTACCGCGAGCTGGCCCGCCGGCACCGCGAGGAGGGCCTCAGCTTCGCGGGCGTCCGGGCCTTCCTGCTCGACGAGTACGTGGGGCTCCCCGCGAGCCACCCGCAGTCCTACGCCCGGGTCATCCGCACCGAGCTGGTCGACGCGGTCGACCTCGACCCGGCCGGGGTGCACGGGCCCGCCGGCGACGCCGCCGACGTCCTCGCCGAGGCGCGGCGCTACGACGAGGCGCTGCGCGCCGCCGGCCCGGTGGACCTCCAGGTGCTCGGGATCGGCGTCAACGGCCACCTCGGGTTCAACGAGCCCGGGTCCTCGCTGGCCTCGCGCACCCGCGTCAAGACCCTGACCGCCCGGACGCGCCAGGACAACGCGCGCTTCTTCACCGGGGCCGACGCCGTCCCGCGGCACGTGATCACCCAGGGCCTGGGCACGATCACCGAGGCGCGGCACCTGGTGCTGACGGCGTCGGGGGAGCACAAGGCCGCCGCCGTCGCGGCTGCCGTGGAGGGCCCGGTGACCGCCTCCTGCCCCGCGTCGGTCCTCCAGCTGCACCCCCGCGTCACCGTCGTCGTCGACGAGGCCGCCGCCTCGGGGCTGGCCCAGGCCGAGCACTACCGCGACGTCCTGGCCCACAAGATCGCCGGTCAGGGGTACTGAGTGGACCTCCTCGCGACACCGGTCCTGCCCGGCCGCCGGCCCCGCGACGGTTCCGTGGTGGCCGTCGACGTCGGCGGCACGACGATCAAGGGCGCCCGCTTCGGGCTGCACGGCCGCGTCCAGGAGCGGCTGACCGTGCCCACCCCCGTGCACCGCGGCCAGGACGAGGTGGTGGGTGCGGTGGCCCGCGTGGCCGCCGCCCTGGCCGTGCCCGGCACGGCGGCCGTCGGGGTGTGCGTGCCCGGGCTGATCGACGCCGACGCCGGTGTGGTGCGCTACGCCCCGAACCTCGGCCTGCGCGACGTCGCCCTGGTGCCGGCCGTGCGCCGGCTGGTCGACCTCCCGGTCGTGCTCGAGCACGACGTCCGCGCCGCGACCCTCGCCGAGGTGCGCCTGGGCGCGGGCGCCGGCGTCGACGACCTGCTCCTCGTCGTCCTCGGCACCGGGATCGCCAGCGGGCTCGTCGTCGGCGGGACCCCGGTCGAGGGGGCCACCGGTGCGGCCGGCGAGCTGGGGCACGTGCCCGTGCACGTGGACGGCGAGCGGTGCACCTGCGGCCAGCGCGGCTGCCTGGAGGTGTACGCCTCCGCCGGCGGCATCGTGCGCCGGTACCGCGCCGGTGGCGGGTCGGCGCGGCTGACCGCGGCCGACATCGCCGCCGCGGTGGCCGACGACGCGCTCGCCGCGCGGGTGTGGACCGAGGGGGCGGTGGCGCTCGGCCACGCCCTGGTCACCGCGACGCTGCTGCTCGACCCGGCCCTGGTCGTCCTGGGCGGCGGGCTGACCGGAGCCGGCGCGCAGCTGCTGGACCCGGTGCGGGCCGGGCTCGCCGCGGGGCTGGCCTGGCGGACCCCGCCGGTGCTGCGCCTGTCGCCGCTCGGCGACCGGGCCGGGCTGCACGGCGCTGCCCTG
>CADCUY010000049.1 GCA_902806005.1 uncultured Quadrisphaera sp.
TCCCGGCGCCGGCGCCGCGGCCGCCCACCGGGGTGCCCTCCGCCGTGCCGCTGCTGACCGGGCTCGCGCTCACATCGCCTCCAAGGACTCGTCGTAGGTCATCACCGGTGCCGCGAAGGACCTCCCGCGCCGGCCCAGCACCTCGGCGTAGGCGCGCTCGGTCGCGGCCGCGACCCGGTCCCAGCCGAACCGCTCGAGCACCCGTACCCGCGCAGCGCGCCCCCACCGCTCGCGCAGCCGCCGGTCGTCGAGCAGCGTGCGCAGGGCCGCGGCGAGCGCCGCGGGGTCGCGGGCGGGCACCAGCGCGCCGGTCACCCCCTCCTCGACGGTGTCGAGGAGGCCGCCCACGGCGCTGCCGACCACCGGCCGGCCGCAGGCCATGGCCTCCAGCGGCACGATGCCGAACGGCTCGTACCAGGGCGTGGCGACCACGACGTCGGCCGAGCGCAGCACGGCGGGCAGGTCGCCGTGGTCGACCCGTCCCACCAGCTGCACGCGATCGAGCACTCCGAGATCATCCGCGAGCGCCGAGAGCCGGATCGCCTCGGGGTCGCGGTGCAGCGCCGCGGCGGGCGGCCCGCCGACCACGAGCAGCTCCGCGTCGTCGAGCACCGGCAGCGCCCGCACGATCGTCTCGACGCCCTTGCGCTCCACCAGCCGGCTGACGGTGACGAGCCGGTGCCGGCGTCCGGGCGAGCCGCGCCCCAGGGCCCCCGCGCGCAGGGCCGTGGGCCCCTCGGGGGTGAAGTGGGCGGTGTCGACCCCGCACGGCACGACGCTGACCCGGTCGTGCTCGGCGCCGGCGGCCAGCAGCTCCGACAGCTCGTCGGAGCAGGTGGCCACCACCTGGTCGACGTCGCGCGCCAGGGCGGTCTCGATCGCCACCCGGTCGGCCGGGGAGGTGTCGTAGTCGCCCTGGTGGCGGCGCTTGACCGACCCCAGGGCGTGGAAGGTCTGCAGCACCGGCACGTCGCAGCGCCTCCCGGCGTCCAGCGCGGCCACCCCGGACATCCAGAAGTGGGCGTGCACCACGTCGGGCCGCCGCCCCGGGTCGGCCCACGTCTGGGCCAGGTCGGCGGCGAAGGCGGGCATCCAGGCCAGCAGGTCGTCCTTGGGCAGCGGCTTGGCGGGCCCGGCGCGCACGTGGATGACCTCGACCCCGGGCGCCATCCGCACCCGGCGGGCCGCCCGGGGGTCGTCGCGGCGGGTGTAGACCTCCACCTCGTGCCCGCGCTGGGCCAGGGCCAGGGCGAGCGCCGCGACGTGCACGTTCTGCCCGCCCGCGTCCACGCCGCCCAGCGCCGCCAGGGGGCTGGCGTGCTCGGAGACCATCGCGATCCTCATCGTCCCCGCACCTCCGTTCGCTCGTCGTGCCCGTCGCGGCCCGCAGCGGGCCCGCGCCCGCCCTGCGCTGCCGGGGGAGCCGCGCTGCTCCCCCCGCCAGCAGCTCCGGCGAGCACCTCGTCCCAGTCGTCGAGGAAGCGCTGCAGCCCGAACCGCGCCAGGGCGTGGTCACGGGCGGCCGCCCCACGCTCCCGCGCCTCGGCCGGATCGGCCAGCCAGCGCCGGGCGGCGGCCCCCAGGAGGGTGACGTCGCTGCTGACCACCCCCGCGCTCGCGGGCACCGACTCCGGTGCGGCCGTGGTCGCCAGCGCCAGCACCGGGCAGCCCATCGTCATCGCCTCGACCAGGGCCAGGCCCAGCGAGGTCCACCGGTACGGGTGGAGGTAGCCGCGTCGCCGCGCCACCTCGGGGTGCAGCTGCGCCTGGGGCAGGTCCTCGTGGACGTGCCCCGCGAGGTGGGGGGCGTGCTCGACCAGCCCGGCCACGCCCATCCCGAAGACGTCGACGGCGACCCTGCCGGCGGGATCCGCGGGGTCGGCGACGGCCAGCACCAGGTCGGTGCCGGCCACGCGCCAGCGCCGCACGGGCTCGTTGACCACCACGGCCAGCGCGCCGACCTCGCCGGTGTAGAGGGGCCCGGGGTCGACCACGCCGTGCTCGACCACGGTGACGGGGGCCGCGCCGTTGTCCCACATCACGGCGTTGAAGGCGGTGACGTGCACCAGGGGCAGCCGGGGGCCCGCGCCGGTGCCCACCGGGTGCACCGACCGGGCCGCGTGCTCGGGCGGGGCGTTGTGCTCGAGGTAGACCGCCGCGAGGTCGACCCCGGCGCGCAGCCCCGTCCACCGCTCCAGCAGCTCCGCCTCGTGGGGCCGCTGGAGCAGCACGACGTCGGGGCGCTCGGCGGCGATCGCTCCGGGCGCCACCTCCCGGGCCGCGGCCGGCCACTCCCAGGTGCGCGCCCGACCGCGGCCGTCGGGTCCGCGACCCTCGACCAGCGGCAGCAGGTACTCGTGCGGCCCCTGGAGGAACGCGGTGGTCCACGAGCCGTGCACGTGCCACAGCAGGACCTTCACGACCCCGCCCCCGCCAGCCGGTCCACCGCGCGGACGACGTCCTGCGGGTCGACCTCGAGGCAGGGGTGGCCGGCCACGGGGCACACCCGGGTGCGGGTCAGCGCGCACGCCGCCTGCTGGTCGCCGAGCAGGACCACGGGCACACCCCACGGCGCCCACCGCTCCACCGGCACCACCGGCGCGAAGAGGCTGACCACGGGCGTGCCGACCGCGGCCGCCAGGTGCGCCGGCCCGGTGTTGCCCACCACCACCGCCGCCGCGCCGTCGAGCACCGCGGCCAGCTGGCCGAGGTCGGTGGCCCCGGTGAGGTCGAGGGCGGTCGGCACCCCGGCGACGACCCGGGCCCCGAGGGCCGACTCGGCCGGGCCCCCGGTGACCACCACGGGCCACCCGGCGGCGCTCAGCGCGGCGACGACCGCGGCGGCGACGGCCGGTGACGGGGCTCGTGCCGGCACCGAGGCGCCGGGGTGGACCACGACGTAGCCGGCTCGCCGCCCGTCCACCGCGGGCCGGCTCGCGAGGTCGCCGAGCAGGGCTGC
>CADCUY010000050.1 GCA_902806005.1 uncultured Quadrisphaera sp.
CCCGGCCCCTTCCCCGGCGACCTGTTCCTCGACCTCGACGTCCCCGACGCCGAGCGCGTCACCGTCGTCCGCGCCGGCCGCGCGGCCCAGGCCAGCCACGTCTGGACCGGCAGCGGCTGGTCGCGGCTCGGTGGCGGGCCGGTGGCGCTGGTGCCCTCGGTGCGGCCCCAGCCGGTGGCCCGCCCGGCGGCCGCGACCCTGACCCTGCTGCAGGGAGGGCAGGACGAGCTGGCCTCCGGCGTGCTCGACACGAGCGCGCAGCACCCGATCGCCGTCTGAGCCGCCCCTCCTCGTGGCGCGACCGAGGGCCGGCGCCCCGCGGGGGTGCCGGCCCTCGGCCCGCTCAGTCCCGGGTCAGCCCGCGGACCTGCTCAGGGTGCTGCGGCTGGCCGGCTCCGGGTCGCCCGGCGTGGCGTCCTCCGCGCCGCGGTCCTCGGGGCGGGTCGGCGCCACCTGCCCCTCGGGGTAGGCCAGGGCCTCCCCGAAGAGGGTCAGGTAGGCGACGCGGTAGACGTCGACGTTGTCGAACCGCTCCGAGAGCGCCTCCTGCACCTCGTCGGCCGCGAGGCCCTCGGCGCGGCTGACCACGCCACCGGTGTAGTCGCCGGTGCCGGTCCAGTTGATGCCGAACGCCAGGCGCTGGCCGAACTGGTCGGGCTCGGCCACGAACGGTGCCGAGGCCTGGCCGTAGCGGCCGTCGAGCGGGTTGATGAACGCGTCGTCGGTCTCGTCGTCGTCGAGGTCGGCCGCACCGGGGTTGACCGGCGCCGCGGGCGAGTCGACGTCGGTGGTCGCCGGGACCGGCTCGTCGGCGTCGTAGCGCACCACCTGGAGGCCGCCCGCGTTGCCGTCGGCGGCGGTGAGCACGGTGGTCTCCTCGTCGCGGCCCAGCGCCTCGCGGGCCACGCCGATCATCTGGTCGGCGTACCGCGCCTCGACCAGGGTGCCGATGGCGTTGTCGATGTTCGCCATGTTGTCGGTGCCCTCGACCTCCCACACGGTCGCGTAGGGCAGCTCGGCCTCCGCGCTGTGCGCCTCGAGGACGGCGGTGGCCACGGTGGCCATCTCCGGCGCCGTCGGCGGGCGGTAGCCCGGGGTGCCGGGCTCGGAGCCGTAGAGGACGAGGTTGGTCTCCTTGGCGTCGGCGGGCACGCTCTCGTCGACGAGGCCGCGGGCGATCAGCGACTCCTCGGTGTCGGCGTTGAAGATGTCCTGGGTCGCGAACAGCGCCAGGACCTTCAGCTCGGCCGGGTCGACCTCCTCGGCCTCGACCGCCTCGACCACCGCGTCGAACTCCGCGCGCGTGCGGATCAGGGTGTAGCCCTCGTCGACCGCGGCCTGGGCCAGGTTGAGCCCGTCGGTGCGCAGGCCGCCGGTCGCGGAGGGGCCGTCCTCGTCCAGGGTGTCGCCCGCGGGGCGGTGCACGACGCAGGTGGCGGGGATGGTGGCCACGGGGCCCTCGTCGCTGGCCAGCGCCTCCTCGATCTCCTCCGGGGAGCAGATCGGGGTCTCGAGGGGGAAGAACAGGTCCTCGCCGCCGCCCATGATGACGACCGGGTCGGCGTCGTCGTCGTCGAAGCCGGGGCGGCCCTGCACGAGCTGGCGGGCGATCTCCAGCGCGGAGGCGTCGGACCGCTCGGTGACCTCGGTGAGGAAGGCGGCGGTGCCGGGCTCGGCGACGTCGCCGTCGTTGACCACACCGGTCGGGTAGCCGGCGTTGCCGGCCTCGCGCAGCCAGCTGCCCGGGTAGCCGGAGAGCGCGTCGATCGTGCGCGGCGTCTCCGCCGGGGGGGCCAGCACCTCCTCGTCGCCGGCGTCGGTGCCGAAGGAGTCGGTCATGTCGGTCTTGAAGCCGAAGGCGTGGGTCGTCGCCCCGCCGTTGGACGACGTGGTCAGCGCGTCGGAGGCGTGACCGCGGTAGTTCACCGAGACCGGCAGGCGGTCCCAGTTCGTGACCCCGTCCGGGCCCTCCCAGTAGATCCGCGCCGCCTCGTACATCGCCGCGTCGGCCCCGTCGGGGTGCACGAAGATCATGTTGCCGACCTGCTCGCGGTCCCGGCCGCCGCCGTCGGCGGCGAACGCCATCGGAGCCGCCGCCATCGCGCCCACCACCGGCAGCGCCACCGCTGCCACCCGCCACTTGCTCCTGCGCACGGAAGTCCTCCCGGGTCTCGCCCCGGGTGGTGCTCCGCCCGGGGTCGCACCGGCCAGAGTGGACGGACCGGGCGAACCGGACGTGGCGCCCGGGTGGCCGTCCGGTGACCTGGGCCAGGACGGCGGACCGGGCACCGTCCTCACGGGCGGGGTGGGGACCCGCCTCTGGCCGGTGGCGGGCCGGGCGCCCGCGCCGGGATGCCCCGATCGGCCCTCGTCCGGTGCGGCTGCGGGCTAGCCTCCGCTCGACCGCACCGACCGCCGCACCACCACGAGGGCAGGGCACCATGGCCAGCACCACGCAGGGCTCCGCCGCCCCGCACGTCGGCAGCACCGTCTCGGTGCTGCCGGTCTCCGCGGGCCGCGAGCGCGTCGGCGCGCTCAGCGACTGGAGCGTGGGCCCCGCCGGCCTCGTCGTCACGGCCAGCATCACCCTGACGGAGGACGCGGTCGACGCGCTCACCGGCCGCCGCGTGTGGGCCCGGATCGAGTCGCAGGACGGCGGCGTGCGGGTGCTCGAGGGCGTCGCCGTGGCCGGGATCGAGCCCACCGAGCTGGGCCTGACCGGCGTCCTCGCCCTCGCCGAGGAGCGGCGGCGCACCGCCCCGCGGGTCGAGACCAGCCGCGCGGTGCGGGTGAGCCTCGAGGCGCTGGCCCTGCGCCACGCCAGCGACGCGCACACCGTCGACCTCTCGCGCACCGGCGCCCGCCTGCGGATGCCCGCGGCGAGCACCGAGGACGCCCTGGCCGGGGGCGCGATGGTCGAGGTCGACATCGCGGTCGGCCAGGACGAGACCGTCACCGCCGGCGCCGAGGTGATCCGCGTCGACCACGCCCGGGGCGAGCTCGCGGTGCGCTTCGTCGACCTCGCCGAGGAGGACGCGGTCCGCCTCGACCGCGCCGTGCTCTCCGAGCTCTCCGCCCAGCGCGCCCAGCCCGCCTCCTGACCGCCCGCCGCCCGGTGCCGCCGCCCGTCGGGGGAGGGCTGTCGGTGGCGGGTGGGACGATGGGGTCGTGACGCAGACCCTGGCGGCCGCCCCGTCGCCGGCCGCGCTGTCGCCGGCCGCCCCGTCGCCGGTGCTGCCCCCGCTGGTCATCGGCCCGCACACCGTGGCCACCCCGGTGGTGCTCGCCCCGATGGCCGGGATCACCAACGCCCCGTTCCGGGCGCTGTGCCGCGAGCACGGCGCCGGCGTCTTCGTCTCCGAGATGGTCACCTCCCGCGCGCTGGTCGAGCGCACCCCCGAGTCCTTCCGCCTGGTGGCCCACGAGCCGGGGGCCAGCCCGCGCAGCGTGCAGCTGTACGGGGTCGACCCCGCCACCGTCGGGGCCGCGGTGCGCCTGCTGGTCGAGGAGGACCTCGCCGACCACGTCGACCTGAACTTCGGGTGCCCGGTCGCCAAGGTGACCCGCCGCGGGGGCGGCGCCGCGCTGCCGTGGAAGACCGGCCTGTTCACCGCCGTGGTGCGCGCCGCGGTCACCGCCGCCGCGCCCGCCGGGGTGCCGGTCACGGTGAAGATGCGCACCGGCGTCGACGCCGAGCACCTGACCTACCTCACGGCCGGGCGCATCGCCGAGGCCGAGGGCGTCGCCGCGGTCGCCCTGCACGCGCGCACCGCCGCGCAGTACTACTCGGGGCACGCCGACTGGTCGGCGATCGCCCGGCTCAAGGAGGCCGTCACCACCGTGCCGGTCCTCGGCAACGGCGACCTGTTCTCGGCCGAGGACGCGCTGGCCATGGTCGCGACCACCGGCTGCGACGGGGTGGTCGTCGGCCGGGGGTGCCTGGGCCGGCCCTGGCTGTTCGCCGACCTCGCCGCGGCCCTGGCCGGCGACCCGACCCGGCAGCGGCCCGGGCTCGGCGTCGTCGCCGCCACCCTGCGCCGCCACGCCCAGCTGCTGGTCGAGCACCACGGCGACGAGGGCCGCGGCTGCCGCGACATCCGCAAGCACGTGGCCTGGTACCTCAAGGGCTACCCCGTCGGCGGCGACCTGCGGGCCCGCCTGGCCCTGGTCGAGACCCTCGCCGAGCTCGACGAGGCGCTCGCCGAGCTCGACCTGACCGCGGGGCACCCGGGCGCGGCGGCGGAGGGCACCCGCGGGCGCACGTCGGGCACGCCCCGGGTGGCCCTGCCCGAGGGCTGGCTCGACGACCACGACCTGCCCGCCACCGGCCCGGTCGCCGAGGCGCTGGCAGCCGCGGAGCTGTCGGCGTCGTCGACCAGCGGCGGCTGAGCGTGGGCCGCCACCGCGTCGCCGACGCAGCGGGGGGCGACGGCGCGGGCGCGTTCGACGGCTACACCGCCGCCGACCGGGCCCGGCGGGTGCCCGAGGCGCCGAAGACCTCCGCCCGCGGCGACTTCGCCCGCGACCGCGCGCGGGTGCTCCACTCCTCGGGCCTGCGCCGGCTCGGCGCCAAGACCCAGGTGGTCGGCCCCGGTGACGACGACTTCGCCCGCACCCGGCTGACCCACAGCCTCGAGGTCGCCCAGGTGGGCCGGGAGCTGGCCGACACCCTCGGCTGCGACCCCGACGTCGTCGACACCGCCTGCCTGGCCCACGACCTCGGCCACCCCCCGTTCGGGCACAACGGCGAGGTGGTCCTCGCCCGGGCCGCGCGGGGCGTCGGCGGCTTCGAGGGCAACGCGCAGACCCTGCGGCTGCTGACCCTGCTCGAGCCCAAGGCCCTCGACCCGGCGACCGGGCGGCCCGCCGGGCTCAACCTCACCCGCGCCAGCCTGGACGCCGCGACCAAGTACCCCTGGCCCGCGGGGGAGGACCCGCGCGGGCCCACGGGCAAGTTCGGGGTCTACGCCGGCGAGCCCGCCGACGCCGCGGTCTTCGCCTGGCTGCGCGAGGGCGCCCCCGCGGGGCGGCGCTGCCTGGAGGCGCAGGTGATGGACCTGGCCGACGACATCGCCTACAGCGTGCACGACGTCGAGGACGCCGTGGTCGCCGGCCGGCTCGACCTGGCCGACCTCGCCGTGCCCGAGCACCGGGCCCGCCTGGCCGGCGCGGTGCGCGCCCACCGGCCCGGCACCGCGGACGACGAGGTCGCCGAGGCCCTCGACGCCCTGGCGGCGGTGCGCAGCTGGGTGCCCGGCCACGACGGCAGCCGCGCGGCGCTGGCCTCCCTCAAGGACCTCACCAGCCAGCTCATCGGCCGGTTCTGCGGCGCGGTCGAGCGGGCCACCCGCGAGCGCACCGGCCCCGGGCGGCTCACCCGCTACGCCGCCGACCTCGTCGTGCCCCGGGCCACCGCGGTGGAGATCGACGTCCTCAAGGCCGTGGCCACCGTCTTCGTGATGTCGGCGCAGGACAGGGTGCCCGTCCAGCAGCGGCAGCAGGAGGTGCTCGAGCAGCTGGTCGCCGTGCTCGCCGACCGCCCCGAGCTGCTGGAGCCGCCCTTCGCCGCCGACCACGCCGCCGCGCCCGACGACGCCGGCCGGCTGCGCGCGGTGATCGACCAGGTGGCCTCGCTGACCGACGCCAGCGCCCTGGTGTGGTGGTCGCGCGCCCACCCGGGCGCGCTGGTGGAGTGACCCGGCGGGCTACTGCAGCGCCGACGTCAGCCGCGCGACGCCGTCGAGCATCCGCGAGCGCAGGGGCCGGCGCGACCACTCCTCCACGGTCAGCTCCCGGCTGAGCGCGCGGTAGTCGTCCTGCACCTCGCGCAGGGCCTCGACGAACGCCGCGCCGCGCACCATCACCGTGACCTCCAGGTTCAGGTCGAACGAGCGCATGTCCATGTTCGACGAGCCGATCGCGGCGACCTCCCCGTCGACGCTGAGGTGCTTGGCGTGCAGCACCGCCGGCGCGGGGTAGAGCCAGATCCGCACCCCCGCGCGCAGCAGCACCTCGTAGTAGGAGCACTGGGCGTGGTGCACCATCGCCTGGTCGCCGCGCTCGCAGACGAACAGCTCGACCGAGACCCCGCGGTGCGCCGCCGTCGTCACCGCGGACAGCAGCGACTCGTCGGGCACGAAGTACGGCGTGGTCAGCACCACCTCGCGCTGCGCCGAGTGGAGCATCGCGGTGAACAGCTTGAGGTTGTTCTCCTCCGGGAAGCCGGGCCCGCTGGGCACCACCTGGCAGTCGAGGTCGCCGTCGGTGTCGTCCGGGTGCACCACCGGGCCCGAGCGCTCGGCGAGCGGGATCAGCTCGTCGGTCTCGGAGTACCAGTCGGTGGTGAACACCGCGTCGAGCTCGGCGACCACGGGCCCCTCGAACCGGGCGACGAGGTCGACCCAGCGCAGGCCCCGGCGCACGTACGCCTTCTTGTTGTAGCCGGGGTCGACCATGTTCTGCGAGCCGGTCCAGCCCACCTCGCCGTCGACGACGAGCAGCTTGCGGTGGTTGCGCAGGTCGGGGCGCTGCAGCCGGCCCCGCAGCGGCTGCAGCGGCAGCATCAGGCGCCAGGTGACGCCGAGCCGGTCCAGCTCGCGGCGGGTGGCCGCGAAGCCCGGCGAGCGCAGCGAGGCGAGGTGGTCGAACAGCACCCGCACCGTCACCCCGCGCGCCACCGCCCGGCCCAGGGCCTCGACGAAGGGCCGGGTGGAGGGGTCGAGCTCGAACAGGTAGAACTCGGCGTGCACGTACCGCTGAGCGCGGTCCACCTCCGCCGCCATCGCGGCGAGGGTGGCGGTGCCGCCCGGGTGCAGGGTGGCGCTGTTGCCGCCGAGGAAGGGCATCGCCCCCAGCCGCCGGTTCATCCGCGTCACCGGGGCCAGCCACAGCGGGGGTCGGGCCTGCTCCTCGCTCACCGCGGTCGTGCGGATCGTGCGCTCGCCGATCAGCTCGTCCATCCGCCGCTGCTTCTCGCGCCGGGCGCGCGGCAGCTCCGGGTAGCCGATGACGGCGAAGGTGAGCGGCCCGGCGTACGGGATGAGGTTGATCGCCAGCAGCCACGCCATCGCCGAGGACGGCCGGCGGTTGCGCGGCACCACGGCCAGCGCCACCACCCGCAGGGCCACGTCGCCCAGCACCAGGGCCACGGCCACGACCTGCGCGCGCGACGGGGGCCACCGCGGTGGCCACAGGGTGCCGAGCGAGGCCCAGGTCCGGGACGGCGTCGGGAGTCTCACCCGCACGATCCTGCCGGGTGGCGCCGTCCGGGGTGAACCGAGGCGTCGGACCGCCGCCGTAGGCTCCGCCGCGTGGCAGGGCGGATCCGGCGCGAGGACGTCGACCTCGTGCGCGAGCGCACCCGCATCGACGAGGTCATCGGCGAGCACGTGACCCTGAAGTCGGCCGGGGCGGGCTCGCTCAAGGGCCTGTGCCCCTTCCACGACGAGCGCTCGCCGTCCTTCCACGTGCGCCCCGCGGTGGGGATGTACCACTGCCTGGCGGGCGAGACCGGCGTCCTCACCGACGAGGGCGTCGTCCCCATCCGCGAGCTGGCGGGGAGGACCGCCCGGATCCTTGCGCGCACCCACGGGATGCGCACGGCCTCGTGGGTCGAGGCGCCGATCCGCTCCTTCGGCGTCCAGCCGCTGATGAAGGTGAGCCTGAGCCGGAACGGTCGGACCAGGGACGTCTACGCCACCGACGAGCACCGGTGGTTCGTCACCGCCGGTGCCCGACGCGCCGGCTGGAAGGAGCGGCTGACCCGCGACCTGGCGCCAGGTGACCGCCTGCTGTCGAACCACCCCGTGAATCGCGTCAAGGGGACGGTCACCCCGTCGGCGTTCGGCATCGCCCGCGGCTTCACCTACGGCGACGGGGGTCGTCAGCACGGCGGCTCCTACGCGCAGTTCTGCGGCGAGAAGGACGCGGCCATGCGGGCGTGGTTCCCCCTGAGCCGGTTCATCGAGGTCGCTGAGGGTGTCACCCGCGCCTACGACCTCCCCGCGCACTTCAAGGACGAGCTGCCGGACCTGGCGGAGTCGACGTCGTACCTCTACGGCTGGCTGGCGGGCTACTTCGCCGCCGACGGGTGCGTCGCCGACGACGGCGACGCCACGCTCGCCTCCGCCGACCGGAAGGCCCTCGAGCACGTCGAGCGCCTGTGCACGCGCCTCGGCATCGCCACGAACGGGATCACCACCCAGCTCCGCCGGGGCTACGGCACGGCCGACTCAGAGATCCACTCGATCCGCTTCATGACCAGCGACCTCACCGCGTCGTTCTTCCTCATCCCCGCCCACCGCGAGAGGTTCCTCGCCTCCGCGAAGAAGTACGAGCGGCGCCGCTGGGTGGTCACGGGCGTGGAGCCGACCGACCGGGTCGAGGAGGTCTTCTGCGCCGTCGTGGAGGGGGCCCACAACTTCACCCTCGAGGGCAACATCCTCACCGGCAACTGCTTCGGCTGCGGGGAAGGCGGCGACGTCTACTCCTTCCTCACCAAGGTCGACGGCCTGACCTTCGTCGAGGCGGTCGAGCGCCTCGCCGCCGCGCTCGGGCACCAGCTGCGCTACGAGGACGGCGGCGGGCCGCGCTCCTCGGCCGACGTCGGGCGCCGCCAGCGCCTGCTCGACGCGCACCGGGTGGCCGCGGAGTTCTACGCCGAGCAGCTGCTCAGCCCCGGCGCGGAGGTGGGGCGCCGGTTCCTGGTCGAGCGCGGCTTCAAGCGCGAGGCCGCGCAGCGCTTCGGCGTCGGCTTCGCCCCGACCGGCTGGGACAGCCTGGTCAAGCACCTGCGCGGCAAGGGGTTCACCGACGACGAGATCGTCACCGGGGGCCTGGCCTCGCGCGGGCAGAGCGGCACCTCCGGCCCGTTCGACCGCTTCCGCGGGCGGCTGGTGTGGCCCATCCGCGACACGACCGGGCTGACCATCGGCTTCGGGGCCCGCAAGCTGCTCGACGACGACACCGGGCCCAAGTACCTCAACACCCCCGAGACCCCGCTGTACAAGAAGTCGCACGTGCTCTACGGCCTCGACCTGGCCCGCCGCGAGGTGGCGAAGGCCAAGCAGGTCGTCGTCGTCGAGGGCTACACCGACGTCATGGCCTGCCACCTCGCGGGGGTCGGCACCGCCGTCGCCACCTGCGGCACCGCCTTCGGCACCGACCACGTGGCCGTCGTGCGCCGGCTCATCGCCGACGACGACGCCCGCTCGGGGGAGGTGGTCTTCACCTTCGACGGCGACGAGGCGGGCCAGCGCGCCGCGCTGCGCGCCTTCGAGGAGGACCAGCGGTTCGTCGCGCAGACCTTCATCGCCGTCCAGCCCGACGGGATGGACCCCTGCGAGCTGCGCCAGGCGCGCGGCGACCAGGCCGTCCGCGACCTGGTGGCGGCCCGCCGCCCGCTGTTCGAGTTCGCGATCCGCTCGAGGCTGAGCCGCTACGACCTCGACACCGCCGAGGGCCGGGTCGCGGCGCTGCGGGCCAGCGCCCCCGTGGTCGCGGCGATCCGCGACCGGTCGCTGCGCCCGGAGTACAGCCGCCAGCTCGCCGGGTGGCTCGGGATGGACGTCGAGAGCGTGCGGCGGGCCGTGGCGCAGGCCCCCGCCGCCCCGGGGGGCGGCGCAGGCCCGGCCGGCGGCCGCGACGGGG
>CADCUY010000051.1 GCA_902806005.1 uncultured Quadrisphaera sp.
CGGCCGGGGCCACCTCCGTCGGGCACCGTGCTGCCGGGGGCGACCGCGGTCAGGGCGGGCCGGCCTTGTAGCCGACGCCGCGCACGGTGAGCACCACCTCGGGGTGCTCCGGGTCCTCCTCGACCTTGCTGCGCAGCCGCTGCACGTGCACGTTCACCAGGCGGGTGTCGGCGGCGTGCCGGTAGCCCCACACCTGCTCGAGCAGCTGCTCGCGGCTGAAGACCTGCCCGGGGCGCCGGGCCAGGGCGAGCAGGAGGTCGAACTCCAGCGGGGTCAGGGGCACCGGCTGGCCGTCGCGGTGCACGGCGTGGCCCGCGACGTCGATCCGCACCGGCCCGATCGAGAGCGACTCCAGCCCGCCGCCGGGGCCGCCGGGAGCGGCCGGTGCGGCGTCCAGCCGGCGCAGCCGGGCCCGCACCCGGGCCACCAGCTCCTTGGGCTTGAACGGCTTGGGCACGTAGTCGTCGGCGCCCACCTCGAGGCCGCGGACGACGTCGGCGGTGTCGGAGCGCGCGGTGAGCATCACCACCGGCACCATCGACTCGGCCCGGATCTGCCGGCACACCTCGAAGCCGTCGGCACCGGGGAGCATCAGGTCGAGCAGCACCAGGTCGGGGCGGGTGCGGCGCAGCGCCTCGAGGGCCGTGGCCCCGTCGGCGCAGACGACGACCTCCAGCCCCTCGCCGCGCAGGACGATGCCGATCATCTCGGCCAGCGCGGTGTCGTCGTCGACGACCAGGACGCGACCCCTCACCCGCACATGCTCTCACCCGCGGGGGCGCGGACCCCCGGGGCGCGACCGGGCACCACCCGATCGCGCCCCGCGGCGGTCAGTACCGGTAGTGGTCGGCCTTGTACGGCCCCTCCGGGTCGAGGCCCAGGTACTCGGCCTGCGTCTTGGTCAGCTCCGTCAGCTTCACGCCCAGGGCGCCGAGGTGCAGGCGGGCCACCTTCTCGTCCAGGTGCTTGGGCAGGCGGTAGACCTGGCGCTCGTACTCCTCGGTGCGGGTCCACAGCTCGATCTGCGCCATCACCTGGTTGGTGAAGCTGTTCGACAT
The DNA here is from genome assembly GCA_902806005.1 of uncultured Quadrisphaera sp. Lineage (GTDB taxonomy): Bacteria > Actinomycetota > Actinomycetes > Actinomycetales > Quadrisphaeraceae > CADCUY01. Next base: position 1,059 of record CADCUY010000051.1, read on the forward strand.
CACGAAGCTCGGGTGCCCGGTGGCGTTGCCGAGGTTCATCAGCCGGCCCTCGGAGAGCACGATCACGCTGTGCCCGTCGGGGTAGGTCCACTCGTGAACCTGGGGCTTGATCTCCACCCGGGTGACCCCCGGGGTGCGGGCCAGCCCGGCCATGTCGATCTCGTTGTCGAAGTGGCCGACGTTGCCGACGATGGCCTTGTCCTTCAGCCCGGCGAGGTGCTCGGCGGTGACGACGTCGCGGTTGCCGGTGGTGGTGATGACGATGTCGGCGACGTCGAGGACGTCCTCGAGGGTGGTGACCTGGTAGCCGTCCATCGCCGCCTGGAGGGCGCAGATCGGGTCGATCTCGGTGACGACCACCCGGGCGCCCTGGCCGCGCAGGCTCTCGGCGCTGCCCTTGCCGACGTCGCCGTAGCCGCAGACCACGGCCACCTTGCCGCCGATGAGCACGTCGGTGGCCCGGTTCAGGCCGTCGACCAGGGAGTGGCGCACCCCGTACTTGTTGTCGAACTTGCTCTTGGTGACCGAGTCGTTGACGTTGATCGCCGGGAACAGCAGCGAGCCGGTCTCGGCCAGCTGGTACAGCCGCATGACCCCGGTGGTGGTCTCCTCGGAGACCCCGACGACGTCGGCGCCGACCGTGGTCCAGCGCTGCGCGTCCTGGGCGATGGTGCGGCGCAGGGTCTCGAGGACGACGGCGTGCTCCTCGGAGTGCTCCTCGGTGGTCGCGGGCACCGCGCCGGCGGCCTCGTAGCGGGCCCCGTCGTGCACGAGCATCGTGGCGTCGCCGCCGTCGTCCAGCAGCAGGTTCGGGCCCAGGGGGCCGCCGCCCTCGCTGCTCGCGCTCCAGTCGAGGGCGCGCTCGGTGCACCACCAGTACTCCTCGAGCGTCTCGCCCTTCCAGGCGAAGACCGGCACGCCGGCCGGGGCCTCGGCGGTGCCGCCCGACTCGGGGGTGCCGACGACCACGGCCGCGGCGGCCTCGTCCTGGGTGGAGAAGATGTTGCAGCTGGCCCAGCGCACCTGGGCGCCGAGCGCGGTGAGGGTCTCGATGAGCACGGCGGTCTGCACGGTCATGTGCAGGGAGCCGGTGATGCGCGCACCGGCCAGCGGCTGCGCCTCGCCGTGCTCGGCGCGCAGGGCCATCAGGCCGGGCATCTCGTGCTCGGCGAGGCGGATCTGGTGGCGGCCGGCGGGAGCCAGCGAGAGGTCGGCGACCTTGAAGTCCATGCGGGGAGAGCCTTCCGGTGGGGGTGGGCGGGCGTCACGGCAGGCGCTCGCGGGGCGCGCCGGTGCGGCGCGCTCGGAGCGGGTGGGCCGTCGCCCGGCGCGGCCCCTCTGGGCCAGCGGTCGTCCACCGACGCCGGTCACCCCAGGGTAGCCGGACGACCACGCAGGAGCCAGCCCCGGGCTCCGGGCGGCAGCGCCCGGGACGCCGCGCTGCCCGGGCGCTGCCCCCGTTCGGCCAGTGGCGAGCAGGAGCTCTGCAGCCCGGGCCGACACGCCGTCGACGACCGGTGCTCGGCGCGGCGTGTCGCCGACTGGTGCAGAGGTCCCGTCCGCTGCGCCGTCCGGGTCGCGCCGGTCCCCGCAGATGCGGCGGCACGACACTAAGATCACCGCACATGAGGACGAGCGCCCTGGCCGGCTGCCTGGTGGCGGGAGCGCTCGCGCTGACCGGCTGCGGTGGCAGCGGCACGGCCGGCGGGCCGGCGCCCTCCCCGGAGGCCACTGCGTCCTCGCCGCCCTCCTTCACCGGGGAGATCACCGTGCTCGCGGCGGCGTCGCTGACCGACGCCTTCGCCGCCGTGGCCGAGCAGGTCGAGCGCGACCACCCCGGCTCCAGCGTCGTCCTCAGCTTCGCCGCCAGCTCCGAGCTCGTCGCCCAG
>CADCUY010000052.1 GCA_902806005.1 uncultured Quadrisphaera sp.
TCCGAGCGGGCGGTCGCGGCCGCGACCGCCCGCCTCGCCGGCGCGCCCGGGGTGGTGCTGGAGCAGCGCCTCCTGCCGGGGGAGTGGCCGGAGGGCTCCTTCGACCTCGTGGTGCTCAGCGAGGTGGGCTACTACTGCGCCGCGCCCGACCTGGAGGCCCTCGCCGCGCGGGCGGCGGCCAGCCTCACCCGCGACGGCGTGCTCGTCGCCTGCCACTGGCGCCACCGCGTCAGCGACTACCCGGTGAGCGGCGACGTCGTCCACGAGGTGCTGCGCGCCCAGCCGCGCCTGGCGGTGCTCGCCGAGCACGTGGAGGAGGACTTCCGCCTCGACGTGCTGGTGCCGGCCCCGGCGACGTCGGTGGCGCGGGCCAGCGGGGTGCCGGTCGAGTGACCGCCCGGCTCGGGGTGGAGCAGGTGCTCGTGGTGGTGCCCGCCCGCGACGAGGAGCTGCGGCTGCGGCGGTGCCTGGACGCCCTGGCGGTGGCCGTCGCGCGGGTCGCTCCCGCGGTCGGGGTGCGGGTCGTCGTGGTGCTCGACCGCTGCCGGGACGGCTCCGCGCAGGTGGTGGGGGACCGCCCGGGGGTGGTGGCGGTGACCTGCGACGCCGGGTCCGCCGGGGGAGCGCGCCGGGCCGGGGTGGCGGCCGGGCTGCACGGCGTCGCGCGCAGCGGGCAGGGGCCGGAGCGGGTCTGGGTGGCCAGCACGGACGCCGACTCCACGGTGCCCGCTCACTGGCTGACCTCGCAGCTGGAGGCGGCGGCCAGGGGCGCGGACCTCGTCCTGGGCACGGTGCGGCCCGACCCCGCCGAGGCGCCGGCGGCGCTGGTGCAGGCGTGGGCGGCCGGCTACACCGAGGTCGAGGGGCACCCGCACGTGCACGCGGCGAACCTCGGGGTGCGGGGCAGCGCGTACCTGGCCGCGGGGGGCTTCGAGCCGGTGCGGTGCCACGAGGACGTGCGGCTGGCGGCGGCCGTGGCCCGCGGCGGGGGCACGGTGGTGCGGACGGCGGCAGCACCGGTGACGACGTCGGCGCGGCTGCGCGCCCGGGCGCCGGACGGCTTCGCGGCGCACCTGGCGGCGCTCGCGGCACCGTCGGGCTGAGCCGACCCTAGGCGACCGGACGGCCCGGCTCACCCGCCTCCGCCGACGCCACGGCCGCCTCGACCGAGTTCGCGTCCTGCTCGCTCTGCGCCGTCGCCCCCGCGGGGGCCGGCAGGTAGAACGGCGGCGGCGGGTCCGTCATCAGCGTGATGGACTTCAGGTGCGTGTACATGTTGAGGGTCTCGGCCGCGTTCTCCGTGCCGACCCCGCTGTCCTTGTACCCGCCGAAGGGCGAGCCGTCGAGCAGGTTGAAGTACTGGTTGACCCACACCGACCCGGCCTCCAGCGCGTCCGCGGTGCGCAGCGCGGAGGAGATGCTCGTGGTGTAGACGCCCGCCGCGAGCCCGTACCGCACGTCGTTGGCCTCGCTGATCATGCGCTCCCAGTCGTTCCACCGGATGACCGTGAGGACGGGACCGAAGATCTCCTCCTGGGCGATGCGCGTGCTGTTGTCCGCCGCGAAGATCGTCGGCTCGATGAAGTAGCCGTGCTCGTTGCCCTCGACGGAGGTGCGCTCCCCCCCGCACAGCAGCTCGGCCTCACGGCGCCCCGACGCGATGTAGTCGAGCACGCGCTCGCCCTGCTTCTGGGAGACGAGCCCGCTCAACCTCGCGGAGGGATCCAGAGGGCCGCCGACCTCGATCCGCTCGAAGCCGCTGACCAGCTTCTCCACGAAGGTCTCGTAGATGTCGTCGTGGACGAACAGGCGCGTGCCGGCGAGGCACGACTGGCCGTTGCAGTACACCGCGGCGAAGGCGGCGTTGTCGACGATGGCGTCGAGGTCGTCGACGTCGGGGAAGACGATGTTCGGGCTCTTGCCCCCCAGCTCGAGCGAGACGGGCACCAGTCGCTCCGCTCCGGCGCCCGCGACGGTGCGCCCGACCTCCGAGCTGCCGGTGAAGGCGAGCTTGCGCACGTCGGGGTGCGCCGTGAGCGCCGCGCCGGCCTCCTCGCCGAAGCCGGGCACCACGTTGACCACCCCCGGCGGGAAGACCTCCGCGATGTGCTTGCACAGCTCCATGGTCGACAGCGAGGCGTTCTCGTCGGGCTTCAGCACCACCGTGTTGCCGGCGGCGAGGGCCGGCGCGAGCTTGAAGGACGCCATGATCGCGGGGACGTTCCACGGGATGATCAGTCCGCAGACGCCGATCGGCTCCCGCTTGGCGATCGAGTGGCCGCCGCGGACCGGCCGGTTCCACCCCGAGTGGGTCATCGCCGCCGCGGCGAAGAACCGGTACTGCGCCACCGCGAGCTGGTGGTCCATCGTCGTCTCGAAGACCCGGCGCCCGATGTCCAGCGCATCGATCGTCGCCAGGCGCTCGGTGTCGGCCTCGAGCCGGTCGGCCAGTCGGAGCAGCAGGCGCGACCGCTCCTCCACCGGGGTCCTGGACCAGGCGGGGAACGCGGCCTTCGCCGCCGCGACGGCCTGGTCGACGACCGTGCGGTCGCCTCGCGCCAGGTCGGCCAGGTGCTCGCCGGTCGCGGCGTTGATCGCGGGGAAGGTCTCGCTCGTGCGGTGGTGGAACTCCCCGTCGACGAGGGGCTGGTACAGCGGGTCGAGCCCGACGGACGACGCGGTCGAGGGGAGCTGGTCGATGGCCACAGGGGCCTCCTCGCAGGGGTGGGGGAGTCCGTCCGCGCGGCGGCACTGACGGTGGTGGGCCGTCGGGCCGGTCACCGGCTCCTGTGCCCAGGACGACGATCACGGTCCGTGATCCATCGTGCCACCTCTGGCGGATCCGAGCACCGCCCCGCCGTCGACCATCAGGCCGGGCGGACCGCCGCGGGGTCGGGGGCACCGCCACGCGGAGGGCATCGATGGCCCGGGCCACCCGAGGCGGAGG
>CADCUY010000053.1 GCA_902806005.1 uncultured Quadrisphaera sp.
CAGCCCGGGCCCACCGGCGCGGCGCGCCGCCGCGGCCCGCTGCGCGTTGGCGACCGCGTGCAGCTGACCGACCCCCGCGGGCGGCTGCACACGATCACCCTCGAGCCGCCCAAGGAGTTCCACACCCACAAGGGCTCGTTCGCCCACGCCGCCCTCGTCGGCGCCCCGGAGGGCACCGTGGTGACCAACACCGCGGGGGTGGAGTACCTGGCGCTGCGGCCGCTGCTGGCCGACCACGTGCTCTCGATGCCCCGGGGCGCGGCCGTGGTCTACCCCAAGGACGCCGCCCAGGTGGTGGCGATGGCCGACGTCTACCCCGGCGCCCGCGTCGTCGAGGCGGGCGTGGGCTCCGGGGCCCTGACGATGTCGCTGCTGCGCGCCGTCGGCGACGCCGGCTCGGTGCACTCCTTCGAGCGCCGCGCCGACTTCGCGGCGGTGGCCCGCGGCAACGTCGAGTCGTTCTTCGGGGGCCCCCACCCGGCGTGGCGGCTGACCGTGGGCGACCTGGTCGAGCAGCTGCCGCAGCACGAGGCGCCGGGCGCCGTCGACCGGGTGGTCCTCGACATGCTCGCCCCCTGGGAGTGCCTGGACGCCGCCGCCGACGTCCTCGCCCCGGGCGGGGTGCTCATCGCCTACGTCGCCACCGCCAGCCAGCTCTCCCGCCTCGCCGAGGACGCTCGGGCGAACGGCCGGTACACCGAGCCCACCGCGTGGGAGTCGCTGGTGCGGGGGTGGCACCTGGAGGGCCTCGCCGTCCGCCCGCAGCACCGGATGGTCGGGCACACCGGCTTCCTGCTCACCACGCGCCGCCTCGCCGACGGCGTCAGCCCCCCGCAGCGCCGGCGCCGGCCGGCGAAGGCCACGCAGGACGCCGCGGCGGCCGACGCCGACCCCGCCGCCACCGGGCTGGTCTCGCCGTGGGCCGGCGTCGACGCGGCCCGGGACGGCGAGGACGCGGGCGACGGCGAGGGAGCGGCCTTCGACGAGGCGGCGCTCGGGGTCCGGCCGGTCTCGGACAAGAAGGTGCGCCGGGCCGCCCGGGAGGCCGGTCGGGGAGTCGCCCCGCCGACCGTCGGCACCTCGGGTTAGCGTGGCTGCCTGACTCGGGTGCCAGCGGACGACGGCCGCGGGCACGAGCCACAGGAGGTGCGCGGTGGGTGAGGACAGCAGGTGGGGCGCTGGGCCCGGCGGGGGCGACGGCGGAGGTGCGCCGGGCGCGGGCGGCGAGGGCCCCGAGGTGCACTACCGCGACCTGCTGGTCGCCCTGCGCGCCGAGCAGGACCGCGCGAGCGCCCTGCGCCGCCAGCTCGCGGCCTCCACCACCCAGAACGACCGGCTGGTGCGCACCCTGACCGAGGCGCGCGAGCGCATCGTCACCCTGCGCGGCGAGGTCGAGAGCCTCGGGCAGCCGCCGAACGGCTACGCCACCTTCCTGGCCGACCACGGCGACGGCACCGCCGACGTCGTGCAGGCCGGGCGCAAGCTGCGGGTCGGCGTCGTCCCCTCGGTCGTGGTCGCCGAGCTCGGGGTGGGCCAGGAGGTGCTGCTCAACGAGTCGATGTCGATCGTCGCCGCCGGCGGCTACGACCGGATCGGCGAGGTGGTGAGCCTCAAGGAGGTGCTCGAGGACGGCCGGGCGCTGGTGACCGCGCACGCCGACGAGGAGCGCGTGGTCCGCCTCGCGGCCCCCCTGGTGGGCACCACCCTGCGCGTCGGCGACGCGCTGAACCTCGACCCGCGCAGCTCGGTGGTCTTCGAGAAGATCCCCAAGGCCGAGGTCGAGGAGCTGCTGCTCGAGGAGGTGCCCGACATCTCCTACACCGACATCGGGGGCCTGGCGCCGCAGATCGAGGCCATCCGCGACGCCGTCGAGCTCCCGTTCGCCCACCCCGAGCTGTTCCGCGAGCACGGGCTGAAGGCGCCGAAGGGGATCCTCCTCTACGGCCCCCCCGGCTGCGGCAAGACGCTGATCGCCAAGGCCGTCGCCCGGTCGCTGGCCACCCAGGCCGCCGAGCGCCAGGGCCTGGCCGAGGTGCGCAGCTACTTCCTGAACATCAAGGGCCCCGAGCTGCTCAACAAGTACGTCGGCGAGACCGAGCGCCACATCCGGCTGATCTTCGCCCGCGCCCGCGAGAAGGCCACCGAGGGCACGCCCGTGGTGGTGTTCTTCGACGAGATGGAGTCGCTGTTCCGCACCCGCGGCTCGGGGGTGAGCTCCGACGTCGAGACCACGATCGTGCCGCAGCTGCTGGCCGAGATCGACGGGGTGGAGCGGCTGGAGAACGTCATCGTCATCGGCGCCTCGAACCGCGAGGACATGATCGACCCGGCGATCCTGCGCCCGGGCCGGCTCGACGTGAAGATCAAGATCGAGCGGCCGGACGCCGAGAGCGCGCGCGACATCTTCACCCACTACCTGACCCCCGACCTGCCCTTCCACGCCGACGACCTCGCGGTCAACGGCGGGTCGCCGACGGCGACGGCGGCGGCGATGGTCGACCGCACCGTGGAGCGGATGTACGCGGAGTCGGAGGAGAACCAGTTCCTCGAGGTGACGTACGCCAACGGCGACAAGGAGGTCCTGTACTTCCGCGACTTCAACTCGGGGGCGATGATCCAGAACATCGTCGACCGGGCGAAGAAGTCGGCGATCAAGGACCTGCTCACCCTGCGCCAGCGCGGCATCCGCATCGAGCACCTGCTCGCGGCGTGCGTCGACGAGTTCAAGGAGAACGAGGACCTGCCCAACACCACCAACCCCGACGACTGGGCGCGGATCTCGGGCAAGAAGGGCGAGCGGATCACCTACATCCGCACGATCATCCAGGGCAAGGACGGCGCCGAGCCGGGCAAGGCGATCGACACCGTGGACGGCACCGGGCAGTACCTGTAGGCGCCGCGGCGGAGGGTGACGGTCCACCCACGG
>CADCUY010000054.1 GCA_902806005.1 uncultured Quadrisphaera sp.
CCCCTGGGGGCGGCCCGCGCCGCCGGGGGGCTCGCCGAGGGGGTGTGGGCCCTCCTCGGCCGCCTGCCGTCGCCGCCGAGCGCCGTCGTGGACGACGACCCGCCGCTGACCCGGTTCCTCGCCGAGCAGCTGGGCACCGCCCACTGGTTCGACCAGCGCGCCACCCGCGAGGCGCTGGGCTGGGTCCCGGCGGTGGGGCTGGACGAGGGCTTCCGCCGGGTCGCGGCGCACTACGGGGGCACCGGGCCGGAGGCCTGAGGGGCCAGGGCCGGAGGCCTGAGGGGCCAGGGCCGGAGGCCCGCCGGGCGTGACGAGTGCAGCACGGGGGACAGGACTACTCCCGGCCGGGAGCGCGTTGCCCTGCAGGACCGTTCCACCACCCCCGAAGGAGAACCCCGTGCCCCGCCCGCAGAGCCCGCTCGCCGTCCGCGCCGCCCTCGCCGGGGCGCTCGCCCTGGCCGTGCTCACCGGCTGCTCCGGCGGCTCCTCGGGCGGCGGTGGCGGCGGCGGGGAGGACCCGCTGGCCGACGGCGTCCTGCGGGTGGGCACCGAGGGCACCTACGCGCCGTTCACCTTCCGCGACCCGGCGAGCGGGGAGCTCACCGGCTACGACGTCGAGGTGGTCGAGGCCGTGGCCGAGGAGCTGGGCGTGGAGGTCGAGTTCTCCGAGACCACCTTCGACGCGATCTTCGCCGGGCTCGAGGCCGAGCGCTACGACGTGGTGGCCAACCAGGTCTCGATCACCGAGGAGCGCCAGGCCACCTACGACTTCTCCGCCCCGTACACGGTCTCCACCGGGGCCGTGGTGACCCGCGCGGACGACGCGTCGGTCGCCTCCCTGGCCGACGTCGCCGGCAAGACCTCCGCGCAGTCGACGACGAGCAACTGGGCCGAGGTGGCCACCAGCAACGGTGCCACGGTCGAGGCGGTCGAGGGCTTCACCCAGGCCGTGGCCCTGCTCGAGCAGGGCCGGGTCGACATCACGATCAACGACGACCTCGCGGTGCTGAACTACCTGGAGACCACGGGCAGCACCAGCGTGAGGATCGCCGCCACCACCGAGGAGGAGACCCAGCAGGCCCTCGCCTTCCGCAAGGACTCGGGCCTGGTCGACGACGTCGACGCCGCCCTGGAGACCCTGCGCACCGAGGGCCGGCTGGCGGAGATCTCGCAGCAGTACTTCGGCGAGGACGTCTCCGGCTGAGCCGGGAGCGGCAGCGGGGTCGGAGGGGTCGTGGACGAGGGTCGCTGGCAGCTGGTGCTCGACTCGCTCGGCCCGCTGCTCGAGGGGCTCGTGCGAGGCACGATCCCGCTGACCGCGGTGAGCTTCGTCCTGGGCATGGTGATCGCCCTGGTCGTGGCGCTGATGCGGCTCTCGCCGTCGAAGGTCCTCTCCGGGGCGGCCCGGGCCTACGTCTCGCTGATCCGCGGCACCCCGCTGCTGGTGCAGCTGTTCATCGTCTTCTACGGGCTCCCCTCGCTCGGCCTGACGATCGACACCTTCCCCGCCGCCGTCATCGCCTTCAGCCTCAACGTGGGCGGGTACGCCTCCGAGGTGGTGCGGGCCTCGATCCTCGCGGTCCCGCGCGGGCAGTGGGAGGCGGCGGCCACCGTCGGCCTGGGCTACACGGCCACGCTGCGGCGGATCGTGCTGCCGCAGGCCACGCGGGTGGCCGTCCCGCCGCTGTCGAACACGCTCATCTCGCTGGTCAAGGACACCTCGCTGGCTTCGGTGGTCCTCTACACCGACCTCTTCCGGGTCGCCCAGCAGATCGCCGCGCCCACCTTCGAGTTCTTCCTCGTCTACTCCGTGGCCGCCGCGTTCTACTGGGTGACCTGCCTGGTGCTCTCGGTCGTGCAGGCGCGCCTGGAGACCCGCCTCGACCGGTTCGTGGCCGCGTGAGCGCCGCCGACCGGCCGCTGGTGGCGGTGCGCGGGCTGACCAAGTCGTTCGGCGACCTGCACGTGCTGCGCGGGATCGACCTGGACGTCGCCGCGGCCTCCGTGACGGTGCTGTGCGGGCCGTCGGGCTCGGGCAAGACCACGGTGCTGCGGTGCCTGAACGCGCTGGAGGTGCCGGACCGGGGGGTGGTCCGCGTGGGCGAGGTGGAGGTCGACTTCGCGCGGCCCGCCGACCGGCGCCGGGCGCGGCGGCGCGCGGCGCAGCTGCGGGCGCAGAGCGGCATGGTCTTCCAGGCGCACCACCTGTTCCCGCACCTGAGCGTGCTGGAGAACGTCAGCGTGGGCCCGCAGGTGGCCCAGCGCCGCCCCGCCGAGCAGGTGCGGGCGGAGGCGCTGGCGCTGCTGGAGCGGGTGGGGCTGCGCGAGAAGGCCGACCAGCACCCGCACCAGCTCTCGGGCGGCCAGCAGCAGCGGGTGGGCATCGCCCGGGCGCTCGCGGTGCAGCCCCAGGTGGTGCTGTTCGACGAGCCCACCTCGGCGCTCGACCCGGAGCTGGTCGGCGAGGTGCTCGAGGTGATGCGCGACCTGGCCCGCCAGGGGCTGACGATGGTCGTGGTCACCCACGAGATGCGCTTCGCGCAGCAGGTGGCCGACCAGGTCGTGTTCGTCGACGGTGGCGTGGTGGTCGAGCACGGGCCGCCCGCGCAGGTGCTCGGGGCGCCCCGCCAGGAGCGCACGCAGCGGTTCCTGCGGCGGGTGCTCGACCCCCTGTGAGCGCTGCGGGCGTGCGCCCGCGGCCCCGAGGGAGTAGGCAGGCCTCGTCCGCCCCCACCCCCCACGAGGAGAACCCGATGCTCGTCAGGTCCCGCCACGACAAGGTCATCGCCGGGGTCTGCTCCGGCCTCGCGCGCCGCTTCGGCACCCGGCCGCTGACGATGAGGGTGCTGTTCCTGGTCTCCTGCATCATCCCGGGGCCGCAGTTCATCGTCTACCTCGCGCTCTGGCTGCTCATCCCCCAGGAGC
>CADCUY010000055.1 GCA_902806005.1 uncultured Quadrisphaera sp.
GCTGCGATGTTGGCCGCGACGAGGCGGGCGGTCTCGCCCGCGCCCTGCCGGGGCAGCCCCTCCTCCTCGGCCTGCTCGGCGAGGCCGACCTGCTGCGGCGACACCCTCAGACCCTCGATGCGCGAGGACGCGATGGCCTCGGACCGCAGGAGGAAGCGCGAGAGAGCCTCCACGCCCCGGGATCCCGGACGTTCGCCCAGCCGGCGGACCTCGTCCTCGGCCAGCCTCGCCAGCTCGCTCACGTCGGGCTCCAGGCGCAGGCTGCGACCGGTCAGCGGGTCGGGGGCGTAGGTGCGGTAGCGCCCCGAGCGCCGGTCCGCACGTGACGGGGCGCCCCCTCGCGACTCCCACAGGGCGTCGCGCCACTCCGCCACTGCTGTCCCCTAACGTTCGGCTGCTGCTCGCTCCGCCGAACTTTAGACCCTCAAAGTTCGGTGAGCGGCGGAGGTCCCGAAGGTTGTCGCTACAGCACGCAACCATGCGTGCGCACGGCGGCGGCCGTCACGGGCACACGGTCACCGAGAGTTCGGACTGCTGGCTCGAGGACGCCCCGCGGTTCCTCGGCGCACGGGCGACAGCATCCCTGTGCCGACGGCAGCGGTTCCGGCTCAACGCCCCACCGCGCGCTGCACCGCAGCGCCCGGCGGCATCAGCTCGTCGGTGCCGTAGTCGAGCACCACCTGCAGCGCCGCCTGCGGTGCGGAGTCGAGCATCGCGAACGCCGCTGGGGCCTCCTCGGCGTCCACCACGTGCGTGATCAGCTCCTCCAGCCGCAGCCGCCCCTCGCGCTCCAGCGCCAGCACCGCGTCCGACATCCGCAGCTCGCTCCACCGGTGCTGCAGGTGCGGCGCGACGCCGGAGATCTGCGACCCGACGATCGCGATCCGGTTGTGGTGGAACTCGTCGCCCAGCCTCAGCGCCGTGCCCGGCCCCTGCAGGAAGCCGGCGGCGACCACGCGGGAGCTGTACGCCGCGGTGCGCACGGCTTCCTGGAGCGCCTGGTGGCTGCCGCTCATCTCGATGACGACGTCGGCCCCGCGGTCGTCGGTGGCGGCGCGCACGGCCTCGGCGACATCGTCGCTCGCCGGGTCCAGTGCTGCGGCCGCCCCCAGCGCCAAGGCCAGCTCGCGCCGTGCCGGCACGAGGTCGACCACCGTCACCCGGGCTCCGTTGAGCCGCGCGAGCTGAGCCACGACCTGGCCCGGCACCCCGGCGCCGAAGACCACGACGTCCTCGCCGACGTGCACGTCGGCGTCGAGCACCGCGTTGAGCGCGATGGCCCCGATCTTCGCGAAGACGCCCACCACCGGGCGCGCGCCGACGGGCAGGATCCGCGGGCGGACGTAGCTGGCCGGGCGCACCACCGAGGACCGGTGGCCCCAGGTGCCCCACGCGACCCGGCCGAGCAGGTCGCGGTCCTCGTCCGACCCGACGCCGGTCACGCGGCCGACCTCCTCGTAGCCGAAGGCGTCCCACGGGTAGGGCCTGGGCTCCCCGCCGGGCACGAACAGCCGGCGCCGCGGGTCCCACGCGGTGGTCAGGTACGGGTTGCTGCCGCGGTAGACGGTCAGCTCGGTGCCCGCCGAGATGCCGGAGGCCACCGTGGCCAGCAGCACCTCGCCCGGGCCGGGCGAGGGGTCCTCGACGTCGACGACCTCGGCGCGGCGGGGCGCCGAGAAGCGGAAGGCGCGTCCCACGGCGGTTACACCCCGTCCTGGGCGACGAGGCGGAAGAGCAGGGCCTGCTCGGGGTAGAGCATGGGCCCCTGCAGCCCCACGGCGCCCAGCGCCCGCCCGCTCGCAGTCGGCGGGTCGAGCCACCAGGACGGCGGGCCGCTGGGCGTGCGGTGCAACGCACCGTCCGAGAGGCGCACCGGCTCCACCCGGTAGCGCACGCCGTCCGCCAGGCCGGGCAGGCGGAGCCGCCCCGGCTGGGCGGCGGGGGTGGTGTCGGTGCTGACGAGGGCGAACAGGGCGCGGCGGCGGTCGGCGGCGACCACCCCGTGTGCGGTGTACGCCTCGTCGGGGGTCTGCGCGCGCACCGCGGTGCCGCTGTGCAGCAGGGCGCGCTCGCCCTTGTACAGCTCGACCCACGCGGCCAGCTCCTCCAGCTCGGCCGGCGAGGCGGTTCGCAGGTCCCACTCGACGCCGAAGTGGCCGAACAGCGCGGTCGCGGCCCGGAAGGCGAGGGAGTGGGTGCGCTGGGTGGTGTGCGAGGTCGGCGCGCCGACGTGGCTGCCCACCAGCTCGGGGGGCAGCAACAGGCCCGTCCACCGCTGGATGCGCTGGCGCTCCAAGGGGTCGAGGCAGTCGCTGGCCCACACCCGGTCGGTGCGCTCGAGCACCTCCAGGTCGACCCGCCCCCCGCCGGAGGAGCACGACTCGATCTCCAGGCCGGGGTGGCGCCGGCGCAGCTCGTCCATCAGCGCGTACAGCGCGAGCGTCTGCTGGTGCACCCGGGGAGCGCCGGTGGTGCGGTCGCCGCCCTCGAGGAGGTCGCGGTTGTGGTCCCACTTCAGGTAGTCGATGGCGTGCTCGGCCACGAGGGCGCTGATCGCCTCGAGCACGTGCTTGAAGGCCTCCGGCGCGGTGAGGTTCAGCACCTGCTGGTGGCGCCCGCGCAGGGGGAGGCGCTCACCCGGGGCGAGGATCCACTCCGGGTGCGCCCGGGCGAGCTCGGAGTCCTCGCTGACCATCTCGGGCTCGACCCAGAGCCCGAACTCCATGCCCAGCGCTCGCACGCCGCGCACGAGCGGTCCGAGGCCGTCGGGCCACACGGCGGGGTCCACCCGCCAGTCGCCGAGCCCGGCACGCGCGTCGCGGCGGGCGAGGAACCAGCCGTCGTCGAGCACGAACCGCTCCACCCCGACCTTGGCCCCCACCTCGGCCAGCGCGAGCAGCGAGTCGAG
>CADCUY010000056.1 GCA_902806005.1 uncultured Quadrisphaera sp.
GCCACGACAGCGCCAGGGCGAGCAGCGGCAGCGCCAGCGCCAGCGCGCCCGCGCGCAGCAGCCCGTCGACCCCGGTGACGGCGGCGGCCCGGCGCGGCGCAGCGCCCGCCGCGACCAGGCCCGTCCCGCGCGCGGTCAGCGCGCCCCGCTCGCGCCTCACGGCCGCCCGTGCACCGGTGTGGCGGCCACGATCCGGGCCAGCACCTCGTCGGGGTGCTCGCCCGAGGCCCGGGCCGCGGGCGAGAGCACCAGGCGGTGGCCGAGCACGGTGGGCACCAGCGCCTGCACGTGGTCGGGCAGCACCACGGCGTCGCCGTGGATCGCGGCGTGCGCCCGGGCCGCCCGCAGCAGGTGCAGGCCGGCGCGCGGCGAGGCGCCGAGCACCACGGCGGCGTGCGCCCGGGTGGCCGTCAGCAGGTCGACGACGTACTGGCGCACCGCGGCGCTCGCGGGCACCGCGCGCGTGGCGCGCACGGCCTGCGCCACCTCCGCGCGGTCGGCCACGGCGCTCAGCTGGGCCAGCGGGTCGCTGCCGCTGTGGTTCTCCAGCAGCGCCAGCTCCGCGCGCGCGGAGGGGTAGCCCATCGACAGCCGGGCCATGAACCGGTCGCGCTGGGCCTCGGGCAGCGGGTAGGTGCCCTCCATCTCCAGGGGGTTCTGGGTGGCGACGACCATGAACGGCTCGGCGAGCCCGTAGGTGTGGGCGTCGACGGTGACCTGGCCCTCGGCCATGCACTCGAGCAGGGCCGACTGGGTCTTGGGCGAGGCGCGGTTGATCTCGTCGGCGATGACGACGTTGGCGAAGACCGGGCCGGGGGTGAAGGTGAACTCCCGCCGCTCGGCGTCGTAGACGTTGCCGCCGGTGACGTCGCTGGGGAAGAGGTCGGGGGTGAACTGGATCCGGTTCACCGAGCAGCCGCTCGCGGTCGCGAGGGCCTTGGCCAGCAGGGTCTTGCCGACGCCGGGGACGTCCTCGACCAGCAGGTGCCCCCCGGCCAGCAGCACCGTGACCGCGGCGGTGACGACGGACTCCTTGCCCTCGACGACGGAGCTCATCGCCGCGCGGAGCCTGGCCGTGAGCCCGGCCAGCTCGCGGAGCGCCCCGGGGTCGGCCTCCGTCACCGTCACCCCTGAGACGGTACGCGACCGCGCCAACCGGGCTCGTCCGAGCGAGGTCCGACCGCCGTCCGACCGGCACGCCCGGCCCCGGAGGACCGGCGCGGAGCGGTGCCCGCCGCGCCCGCCGCGTTCGTTGACGGTGGGGGTCTGTGGAGTAATGTGGAGCCATGGGGAGCGCGGGGGGTGTCTCCTTCCACGCGGGGGAGGGCGTCGCCGGTGTTCTACGGCACGTACACCCCGAAGCTCGACGAGAAGGGCCGGCTGATCCTGCCCGCCCGGTTCCGCGAGGCCCTCGCCGAGGGCACGGTGCTGACCCGCGGTCGCCAGGGCTGCCTCTACGCCTTCCCCCGGACCGAGTTCGAGCGGCTGGGCGAGCAGCTGCGGCGGGCGATGGAGACCTCCGCCGAGGCCGGCGACTTCTCGCGGCTGCTGCACGCCGGGGCCTCGGAGGAGGTGCCCGACCGCCAGGGCCGGATCACCGTGCCGCCCCCGCTGCGGCGCTTCGCCGGCCTCGACCGCGACTGCGCGGTGATCGGGAACGGCACCCGGGTCGAGGTCTGGGACCTCGCCGCCTGGGAGCGCTACCTCGCCGAGCAGGAGGAGCGGTTCTCCGGCTCTGCTGACCAGGTCGTGCCCGGCCTGCAGTAGCCGGCCCTCCGGCCAGGCCTCCAGCCGCTCCGGCGTCCTGACGCACTTCCCCGGTGTCAGGCCGCACGAGGTCCCCCCAGGCCTCCGCGGAGCGGATGGGGACCTGGCCGGACGGCTGTCCGGCCGCCGTCGACGAGTCGTCCCGATCGTCCCCGTGTGTCACACACGCAACGTCCGTCACACCAGT
This sequence comes from uncultured Quadrisphaera sp., assembly GCA_902806005.1. Taxonomy (GTDB): domain Bacteria; phylum Actinomycetota; class Actinomycetes; order Actinomycetales; family Quadrisphaeraceae; genus CADCUY01. Next base: position 1,955 of record CADCUY010000056.1, read on the forward strand.
ACCCTGCTCACCAACTACCGGTGCCGGTGGCCGGACGACGGGAGGGGGGCGCGTGACGAGCCAGGCGGAGCGCGAGCCCACCCACGTGCCGGTGCTGCTCGCGCGCTGCACCGAGCTGCTGGCCCCGGCGCTGGACGCCGAGGGCGCGGTCGTCGTCGACGCCACCCTGGGCCTCGGCGGGCACGCCGAGGCGCTGCTCGAGGCCTGCCCGGGGGCCACCCTGGTGGGGATCGACCGCGACCCGCAGGCCCTGCGCGCGGCCGGCGCGCGGCTGGCCCGCTTCGGGGAGCGCGCCGTGCTGGTGCACGCGGTCTACGACGAGCTCCCCGACGTCCTCGCCGACCTCGGCCGCCCCCGGGTGCAGGGGGTGCTGATGGACCTCGGGGTCTCCTCGCTGCAGCTGGACGAGGCCCCGCGCGGCTTCTCCTACAGCCAGGACGCCCCCCTGGACATGCGGATGGACCCGACGCGCGGCATCACCGCGGCGGACGTGCTCAACACCTACCCGGCCGCCGACCTGGCGCGGGTGCTGCGCACGCACGGCGAGGAGCGCTTCGCCGGGCGCATCGCCGACGCGGTGGTGCGCGGGCGCGAGCGCGAGCCGTTCACCACCAGCGCCCGCCTGGTCGACCTGGTGCGCGCGGCGGTGCCGGCCGCGACCCGCCGCACCGGCGGCAACCCGGCCAAGCGCACCTTCCAGGCCCTGCGGATCGAGGTCAACGCCGAGCTCGAGGCCCTGGCCGCGGCGCTGCCCGCCGCGCTCGACGCCCTGGACGTCGGGGGGCGGCTGGTCGTGATGGCCTACCAGTCGCTCGAGGACCGCCTGGTCAAGACCGCGCTCGCCGCCGGCGCCGCCAGCACCACCCCGGCGGGGCTGCCGGTGGAGCTGCCCGACCACGCGCCGCGCCTGGCGCTGCTGACCCGCGGCGCGGAGAAGGCGTCCGACGCCG
>CADCUY010000057.1 GCA_902806005.1 uncultured Quadrisphaera sp.
GCCAGCGGCGGACGGCGCGCGGTGCGGGTCGGCGACGTCGCCGACCTCGTCGTCGTCCCCGACCCGCCCGCGGCGGTGCTGGCCCGGGGCGGGCCGGAGGCGCTGCGGGCCACCGCGGTGCTCGGCACCCTCGTCGCCGGAGCGTGGACGCACCGGTCCGCCGCGCTGGGCTGAGCAGTGCTGGGCTGAGCGGCTCAGACCAGCAGCTGGCTCGCCGCGAGCTCGCGGTACAGCGGGGAGGCGTCCAGGAGCTCCGCGTGGGTGCCGGTGGCGACCACCCGGCCCTCGTCGACGACGACGATCTGGTCGGAGTCGACCACCGTGGAGAGCCGGTGCGCGACCACCACGAGCGTGCGGCTGGCCGCGGCGGCCGCCAGAGCGTCGCGCAGCAGCGCCTCGTTGCGGGCGTCGAGGCTGGCGGTGGGCTCGTCGAGCAGCAGCAGGTCGGGCTCGGCCAGCAGCGACCGGGCGATCGCCAGCCGCTGCCGCTGCCCGCCGGAGAGCAGCACGCCGCCCTCCCCCACCTCGGCGTCCAGCCCGGCCTCGGACCGGGTGGCGAGGTCGGCCAGCGCCACCGTGGCCAGCGCCCGCTCCAGCGCCGCCTCCGAGGCCCCCGGGGCGGCGAGCAGCAGGTTCGAGCGCAGCGTGCCGGCGAGCACCGGGGCGTCCTGCTCGACGTAGCCCAGCCGGGCGCGCAGGCCGGTGCGGGGCAGGTCGCGCACGTCGACGCCGTCCAGGCGCACCGCGCCCGCGTCGACGTCGTAGAACCGCTCGACCAGGGACAGCACCGTCGACTTGCCCGCGCCGGAGGGGCCGACGACCGCCGTCCGGGTGCCGCGGGGCACCGTGAAGCTGACGTCGCGCAGCGCCACCGTGCCGTCGGCGTAGGTGAAGGCCACGTGGTCGAGCTCGAGGAGCGGGGCGGCGCCCGGGCGGCTGGTGCCGCGCCGCGGGGCGGGCACGGTGGCGGGGCCGTCGTCCTCGACCTCGAGGGTGAGCACCTCGTCGATCCGGGTGAGCGCGGCCAGGCCCCGCTGCACGGTGTTCCACACCGCGAGCAGCTGCCCGAGCGGGAAGACGAGGGTGAACAGCAGGAGCACGAAGGTCACCAGGTCGGCCACGGGCACCGCGCCGCTGGCCACCCGGTACCCGCCCACGCCGAGGACGGCGATGAACGCGCCCTGGATCGCGAGGCCGATGATCGGCTGGATCACCGCGCGCACCCTGGCGGAGGCCACGGAGGCGTCGCGGGCCTGCTCCGCGGCGGCGACGACGCCGGCCAGCTCGCGCTCGGTGGCGCCGGCGGCGCGGATGGTGCGCAGGGCCGAGAGCATCCGCCCCACCGTGGCGCTCATCGCGCCGACCCGCTCCTGGGTGGTCAGCTCCAGGCCGGTCAGGCGGGAGGACGCGACCACGCCCACGCCGATCCCCACGGCCACCGCGACCACGGTGACCCCGAGCATCACCGGGTCGATCACGGCCATCAGCACCAGCGCCCCCACCGCGGTGAGGACGACGCTGACGACCTCGAACAGCCCGGACGTCACCACCCCGGCGAGCGCGGTGGTGTCGCTGCCCACCCGCGAGAGCAGGTCGCCGGAGAGGCGGCGGTCGCGCTCGGTCACGGTGATCCGGGCCAGCCGGCCCACCAGGGAGCGCCGGACGTCGAGGACCACGCCCTGCCCGGCGCGCTCGAGCAGGAACTGCTGGAAGCCCTGCACGACCGTGCCCGCGACCATCACGGCGACCACGAGGGCGACCACGGGCACGAGCGGCTGCCCGCCCTGCACGGCGGCGACGACCCTGCCCACCAGCAGCGGCTGGGCGATGGCCGCCGCCGCCCCGAGGAGCGACAGGGCGACGGCGACGCCCACCCAGAACCGGTGCCGGCGCAGGTAGGGGCCGAGCAGCCGCGCGCCCTCGCGGACGCTGACCGGCGTCGTGGTGGGGCCGGCCGCGGGGCCGGCCCCCGGGGCGGCGTCCCGGGCAGGATCCGGGGCGTCGTCCGGAGCGGGGTCCTGGGCGGGCACGGCGGTCGCCTCCTCCTGCTGGGCGCTCACACGAGCTCCCTGCGGCTCAGGCGCACCAGGCCGGCTGCCGCGGGCAGCACGACCCAGACCGCCGTGGTCACCGCCATCCTCGCCCACTGCTCCCCCGTGACGGGCACGGCCCCGAGGCCGTCCAGCGCGGTGAGGGTGGCCGTGTCCACCCAGCCCAGCGGTCCCGCGAGGGACTCGACGAGGCCCGCGGTGAGGGTCAGCGCGGTGGGCGCGACGAACCAGCACACGACGGCGAGCGCGCTGCTGGTCAGGAGCAGGCCCAGGGCCACGCCCACCAGGGCCAGGAGCACCAGGTGCGCCGCGGTGCCGAGCACCGCCGCCGGCTCCACCGCCCACGGGTCAGTGGGCGCGCCGACCACCGCACCCACCGCGGTCATGGCCGCGGCGACCACCACCAGGGCGGCGCTGACCGCGATCGCGAGGGCGGTGACCGCCGCGACCTTCGCCAGGCCGAGGTGCAGCCGTCGCGGCTCGAGCAGGGCGGACGTCGTGATGCTGCGGGTGGTGAACTCCGCCGTCACGGTGAGGATCGCCACCACCGGCAGCAGGATCGAGGCGAGGAGCGCGGAGAGGGAGAACAGGTCGGTGAACCCGACGCCGTCCGCGCCGGCGGTGCCGACGGCCACGGCGCAGCCCACGGCGGGCAGGAGGAGCACGACGGCGAGGAGCCAGCGGGCGGAGCGGGTGTCCACGGCCTTGCGCAGCTCCACGGCGACCAGCCGGCCGAACGCCGCGCGGCGCTCGTCGGCCGCGCCGGTCGACGCGCCGGCGGGCGTGGCGGTGGTCGCGGTCATCGCGAGGCCCCCGCCCGCGCTGGGGCGGACGACGCCGCGGCGGGCG
>CADCUY010000058.1 GCA_902806005.1 uncultured Quadrisphaera sp.
CCGCCGCGCCGAGGCGTGCCCGCCGGTGCCCTCGAGCACCAGGCGCACCGGCCCCGACGGCACCCGCTGGCGCTGGCGGACGGCGGCGGCCAGCAGGGCGGCCATCCGCACCTCGCCCTTGAGCCGGGTGGCCTCGTCGCCCTCGCCGCGGGTGGCGCGCACCCCCGGGTACAGCCCGCCGAGGGTCGACATCACCACGCCGGTCTCGCCCAGGGAGGGCAGCACCTGGTCGATGTAGCGCAGGAACGCCGCGTTGGGCCCGACGACGAGCACGCCCGAGCGGGCGATCCGGTCGCGGTGGGCGTAGAGCAGGAACGCCGCGCGGTGCAGCGCCACCGCGGTCTTGCCGGTGCCGGGGCCGCCCTGGACGACGAGCACCTGCGCCAGCGCCGCGCGCACCACCTCGTCCTGCTCGGCCTGCAGGGTGGCGACGATGTCGCGCATCTGCCCGGTGCGCGCCGCGTTCACGGCGGCCATCAGGGCGCCCCCGCCGGCGACGACGGCGCCCTCGCCCAGGGAGGCGTCGGTGAGCACGTCGTCCTCGAGCGCCGTCACGGTGCGCCCGCGCAGGCTCAGGTGGCGCCGGCGCAGCACCGGGCCCGGGTCGGCGGCGGTGGCCCGGTAGAACGGCTCGACGACGGGCGCCCGCCAGTCGGTGAGCAGCGTGGTCTGGTCCTCGTCCGAGAGCCCGGTGCGGCCGACGTAGATCGTCGCCGCGTCCTGGCCGCCGGGGCCCGCGGTGTCCATCCGGCCGAAGACCAGGCGGTCCTCGACCGAGCGCAGCTGCACCAGGCGGTCCTCGTAGAGGGTGGCGAACGCGTCGCGCTCGGTGCGCGCCGCCGGGGTGCCGCCGCCCCCGGCGCGGCGCACCTCGTCCAGGCGCTGCTCGGTCAGCGCGCGCAGCTCGTCGAGGCGGTCGTAGGCGTGCGTGACCCGGCCCTGCTCCAGGGCCACCTCGCGCGCGAGGGCCTCGGGGTCGGGCGCACCGCCGTCGGCGCTGCTGCTGTGGGGGCTGCTGCCGCTGCTCGTCACCGGGGCCCTTCCGCTCGGAGCGCGGCGAGGCTCTCACCCGCCGTGATCGGCGGACCAGACTGCCACTGCCCGCTGCGGCGGCGATCACCGGCCCCGGCTCCCCCGCGAGCGCGGGGAGGCCGCGGGTCAGCCGCCGAGCGCCGCGCCCACCACCTCGCGCGCCTGCTCCTGCACCTGGCGCAGGTGGTCGGGGCCGGCGAACGACTCGGCGTAGATCTTGTACACGTCCTCGGTGCCGGAGGGGCGGGCCGCGAACCACGCGTTCTCGGTGACGACCTTCAGGCCCCCGACGGCCTCGCCGTTGCCGGGGGCGCTGGTCAGCACGTCGGTGATCCGCTCGCCGGCGAGGGTGTCGGCGGTGACGTCGTCGGGGCTCAGCGCGGCGAGGCGGGCCTTCTGCTCGCGGGTGGCCGGGGCGTCGACCCGGGCGTACGCCGGGTCGCCGTGCTCGGCGACGAGGTCGGCGTAGAGCTCGCTCGGGCTGCGCCCGGTGACCCCGCGCACCTCGGCCGCGAGCAGCGCGAGCAGGAGCCCGTCCTTGTCGGTGGTCCACGTGGAACCGTCGTGGCGCAGGAACGACGCGCCCGCGCTCTCCTCGCCGCCGAAGCCCACCGTGCCGTCGAGCAGCCCGGGCACGAAGTGCTTGAAGCCCACGGGCACCTCGAGCAGCCGGCGCCCCAGCGAGGCGACCACGCGGTCGATCATCGACGACGACACGAGCGTCTTGCCCACGGCCACGTCGGGGCCCCACTGCGGCCGGTGCGCGAACAGGTAGGAGATCGCGACGGCCAGGTAGTGGTTGGGGTTCATCAGCCCGCCGTCCGGGGTGACGATCCCGTGCCGGTCGGCGTCGGCGTCGTTGCCCGTGGCCAGGTCGTAGCCCGAGCCGCCCTCCATCATGGCGATCAGCCCGGCCATCGCGGCGGGGGAGGAGCAGTCCATCCGGATCTTGCCGTCGGTGTCGAGGTGCATGAACGGCCACCGCGGGTCGACCTCGGGGTTGACCACGGTGAGGTCGAGCTGGTGGCGCTCGGCGACCTCGCCCCAGTAGCCCGCGCTGGCCCCGCCGAGGGGGTCGGCGCCGATCCGCACCCCGGCGCGGCGGACGGCGTCCAGGTCGAGCGCGCTCGGCAGGTCGTCGACGTAGTGGCCGAGGAAGTCGTAGTCCTCAGCGGCTGCGCGGGCCCGCTCGAACGGCACCCGGCGGACGCCGTCCAGGCCGGCCTCGAGCAGCTCGTTCGCGCGGGCGGCGATGGCCGAGGTCGCGTCCGAGCCCGCGGGTCCGCCGCTGGGCGGGTTGTACTTGAAGCCGCCGTCGCGCGGGGGGTTGTGGCTGGGGGTCACGACGATGCCGTCGACCCGCCCGTGGGTGCCCTGCCCGTTCAGCCGCAGGATCGCGTGGCTGACCGCGGGGGTGGGGGTGTACCCGTCGCGGGAGTCGACCAGCACGGTGACGTCGTTGCCGACCAGCACCTCGAGGGCGCTCCGCCAGGCCGGCTCGGAGAGGGCGTGGGTGTCGCGCCCGACCAGCAGCGGGCCCGTGGTGCCCTGCGCAGCGCGGTGCTCGACGATCGCCTGGGTCGTGGCGAGGATGTGCGCCTCGTTGAAGGCGCCGTCCAGGCTGGAGCCCCGGTGCCCGGAGGTGCCGAAGACCACCCGCTGCTCCACCGCGCTCGGGTCGGGGGTGGTCTCGGTGTAGGCGCGCAGCAGCGCGTCGACGTCGATCAGGTCCTGGGGCTGGGCCTTCTGGCCGGCGCGTTCGTGCACCCGGCCGTCCTAGCGCACCGCTGATCGTCGTGCACGCCGGCCGGCGCGGTCGGCGGCACCGCGCCGGGGCGGGTCAGGCCGCGAGGCGCACGGG
>CADCUY010000059.1 GCA_902806005.1 uncultured Quadrisphaera sp.
CCGTGGGGCTCGGCCAGGTGCTCGGGCCCGACCCCCTGGCCGCGCAGCGCGCCGCGGCGGTGCCCGAGGGCGCCCTGACCAGTCCGCTGGCCCTGCACGCCCCCGGCGTGGTGCTGGTGTGGCCGGCCGTGGCCCTGGCCGTCAGCGCGGTCGGCCACGGGCTGCTCGCCCGCGCGCACGGCCGGGCGCTCGCGGAGGACGACGCGCCGGGCTGACGGGTCAGGGCTGACGCGTCAGGGCACCCGGGCGGGCGGGAACGCCCGCAGGGCCAGGGCCGTGGCGACCGCGGCCTGCGCGGCCTCCCCGCCCTTGTCCTCCACCGAGCCGGGCAGCCCGGCGCGGTCGAGGGCCTGCTGCTCGTCGTCGCAGGTGAGCACCCCGAAGCCCACCGGCACCCCCGTCGACGTCGCCACCGACGTCAGGCCGGAGGTGGCCGCGGCGCAGACGTGGTCGAAGTGCGGGGTGCCGCCGCGGATGACCACGCCCAGGGCGACCACGGCGTCGTAGCCGAGCTCGGCGGCCCGGCGCGCGGCCACCGGCAGCTCGAACGCGCCGGGCACCCGCACCACCACGGGGTCGGCCGCCCCGGCGCCGGCCAGGGCGGCCAGGGCGCCGTCGAGCAGGCCGGTCATCACCTGCTCGTGCCACTGCGCGGCGACGACGGCCACCCGCAGGCCCTCGGCGCGCACCCGGAGGTCGGGGGCCCCGCCGCCGCTCACGCGCCCCTCCGCTCGCCCGGCCCGGGCAGGTCGGGCAGCCCCGGCACGTCGGGCAGCCCGGGCACGTCGGGCAGCCCGGGCAGGTGGTGGCCCATCCGGTCGCGCTTGGTGCGCAGGTAGGCGAGGTTCGCCGGGGTGGGCGCCACGGGCAGCGGCACCCGCTCGGTGACCGGGACCCCGTGGCGGGCCAGCGCCTCGACCTTGTCCGGGTTGTTCGTCATCAGCCGGGCGCTGCGCACCCCGAGGTCGCGCAGCACCTGCGCCCCGGCGGCGTAGTCGCGGGCGTCGACGGGCAGGCCCAGCGCCAGGTTGGCGTCGACGGTGTCGGCCCCGGCGTCCTGCGCCTGGTAGGCCCGCAGCTTGTCGAGCAGCCCGATGCCGCGGCCCTCGTGCCCGCGCAGGTACACCACGACGCCGCCGTGCTCGGCCACCGCGGCCAGCGCGGCCTCGAGCTGGTCGCCGCAGTCGCACCGCGCCGAGCCCAGCACGTCGCCGGTCAGGCACTCCGAGTGCACCCGCACCAGCACGTCCTCGCCGTCGGCGAGCACCGCGTCCGGCGCGAGCTCGCCCGCCACCAGCGCCAGGTGCGCGCTGCCCCGAGGGGCGGTCGCGTAGCCGACCGCCGTGAACGGCCCGTGCCGGGTGGGCAGCCGCGCCACCGCCACCCGCTGCACCGCGCTCTCGGTGGCGCGCCGGTGCTCGGCGAGGTCGGCGATGGAGACGATCGCGAGGTCGTGCTCGCGCGCGAGGGCGAGCAGCTCGGGCCGCCGCGACGTCGCGCCGTCGTCGTCCACCACCTCCGCGATCACCGCCACGGGCGCCAGCCCCGCGAGCCGGGCCAGGTCGACCGCGGCCTCGGTGTGCCCCGGCCGCTCCAGCACCCCGCCGGGGGCGGCCCGCAGGGGGAAGACGTGCCCGGGCCGCGTCAGGTCGCCGCGCCGGGTCGCCGGGTCGGCCAGGGCGCGGACCGTCCTGGCCCGGTCGGCGGCCGAGATGCCGGTGGTGACGCCGGCCCGCGCGTCGACCGAGACCGCGTAGGCGGTGCCCTTCGGGTCCTCGTTCACCGCCGTCATCGGCGGCAGGTCGAGCCGGTCGAGCTCGGAGCCCGGCATCGGCACGCACAGCACCCCGCTGGTGCGGCGCACCATGAACCCGATCACCTCGGGCGTGGCCAGCTGCGCCGCGACCACCAGGTCGCCCTCGTCCTCGCGGGCCTCGTCGTCGACGACGACCACGGGCCGCCCGGCGGCCATCTCCGCCACCGCGCGCTCGACGGTGTCGAGGCCGGCGCTCACGAGGCGCTCCGGGCGCCGAGCAGCTTCTCGACGTACTTGGCGACCACGTCGACCTCGAGGTTGACCCGGTCGCCGACGCGCGCGGCGCCCAGCGTGGTCATCGCCAGGGTGGTGGGGATGAGGCTGACGGTGAACGAGTCGGCGTCGACCGCCGCGACGGTCAGCGAGACCCCGTCGACGGCGATCGAGCCCTTCTCCACCACGTAGCGGGCCAGCTCGGGCGGCAGCGCGAACCGCAGCAGCTCCCACCGCTCGCCCGGGGTGCGCTCGAGCAGGGCGGCGGTGCCGTCGACGTGGCCCTGCACCAGGTGCCCGCCGAGGCGGTCGGCGAGGGCCACGGGCCGCTCGAGGTTCACCCGCGACGCCGCGGTCAGCGCCCCGAGGCTGGAGCGGGTGAGCGTCTCGCGCATGACGTCGGCGGTGAAGGCGCCGTCGTCGACCTCCACGACGGTGAGGCAGACGCCGTTGACGGCGATCGAGTCGCCGTGCCGGGCGCCGGCGGTGACCGCCGGGCCGGTGATCCGCAGCCGGGCGCTCTCGGGCTGCGCCTCGACGGCGAGGACGCCGCCGAGCTCTTCGATGATGCCGGTGAACACGTCGGTCTCCTAGGGGGTGGCGGGGTGAGCGGGGGTCCGGTGGGGCACCGGGGCGGACAGGCGGACGTCGGGGCCCAGCCGGCGCACGTCGTCGAGGTCCAGGCGCAGGGCGTCGGCGAGGGTGGCCGCGTCCGGGTCGGCCAGCGCGGCCGGCGCGGCGCCGAGCAGCGCGGGCGCCAGGTGGGCCACGACCCGGTCGACCAGCCCGGCGCGCAGGAACGCGCCGGCCAGGGTGGGCCCGCCCTCGAGGAGCACCGCCTGCACCCCGCGGGCCCCGAGGGCG
>CADCUY010000060.1 GCA_902806005.1 uncultured Quadrisphaera sp.
GCGGCACCAGGTGCTCGCCGAAGCCCACGAGCGAGGACCAGACGTCGCCGGCGATCGCGCTGACCTCGTCCGGGCCGATCAGGGCGGAGACGTCGACGCTCACGCCGGCTCCCCCTGCGGCACCAGGCCCAGCAGGCTGAGCTTGTCGGCGAACGCGTCCGGGGTGAACGGCTTGATCATGTACTCGTGGGCGCCGGCCGCCAGGGCGCGCACCACCTGCGCGTGCTCGCTCTCGGTGGTGACCATCATCATGGTCATCGAGCGCCACGCCGGCTGCGCGCGCACGGCGGTGACGAACTCCAGCCCGTCCATGACCGGCATGTTCCAGTCGACGCAGGCCAGGTCGGGCACGGCGCCGCCGGCGGCGGTGGTCGCCACGAGGACGTCCAGCGCCTCGCGCCCGTGGCCGGCCTCGGTCACGGTGTAGCCCAGGCCCTTCAGGATGCCCCCGACGATGCGGCGCATCGCCCGGGAGTCGTCGATGACCAGCGCGTGCATCTCAGGCTCCTCTGTTCGGTCGGGTGGGTCGGTAGGCGGAGCTGCGGCCGACGGGGACGCGCTCCCAGGCGTCGTCCACGCCCAGGGTCGACTCGGCGGCCCCCAGGAAGAGCCAGCCGTCGGGCCGCATCAGCGCGCGCACCCGCGCGAGGATCGACCGCTTGGTGGGGATGTCGAAGTAGATGAGGACGTTGCGCAGGAAGACCACGTCGAAGGGTCCGGTGCGCGGCAGGGTGCCGACGAGGTTGCACTCGAAGGCGGTGACCATCCGGCGCAGGTCGGGGTTCACCTGCCAGTCGTTGCCCGCACGGGTCAGGTGGCGCACCAGCAGCGGCGCGGGCAGGCCGCGGTTGACCTCCATCTGGCTGAACCGGCCGCCGCGGGTGCGCTCGACCATCTCGCGGGAGATGTCGCTGGCGCTGATCCGCACCCGCTCGCCCGCGCCGGGCAGGGCGTCCTTGAGCAGCATCGCGATCGTGTAGGGCTCCTGGCCGGAGCTGCACGCCGCCGACCAGATCCGCAGCGGCTCGGCCGGGGTGCGCGCGGCCAGCAGCGACGGCAGCACCACCTGGACCATCCCGGTGAACGGGTCGCCGTCGCGGAACCACGAGGTCTCGTTGGTCGTCAGGGCCTCGACGATCAGCTGCGTGCTCTCCACGTCGGGCGAGGAGCGCACCGCCTCGACCAGGGCCTGGACGTCGCGCAGGCCGCGGGAGCGGGCCAGGGGGCTCAGCCGGGCCTCCACCAGGTACTCCTTGCCCGGGGCGAGCACGATGGCGCTCTCGCGGTGCACCAGCGCGCGCACGAAGTCGAAGCCGGACGGGCTCAGGGTGCTCGCGGTGCTCGCGGTGCTCATCGCAGGCCCGCCAGCGCCGAGGGGGCCGGGCGCAGGGCCGGCGCCGGGTGCGCCCCGGGGCCGAGCCGGCGCAGGATCGCGGCGGCGACGTCGCCGAGCGGCAGCACCTCGTCGGCGAGCCCCGCGTGGGTCACCGCGCCGGGCATCCCCCACACCACGGACGTGGCCTGGTCCTGGGCGATCACCCACCCGCCCTGCGCCCGCACGAGCCCGGCGCCGACCCGGCCGTCCTGGCCCATGCCGGTGAGCACCACCGAGAGCACCGCGCCGTCGTAGGCGGCCACCGCGGAGCGGAACAGCACGTCGACGGCGGGCCGGCAGAAGTTCTCCGGGGCGCCCTGGGTGGTCCGCGTGCGGACCCCGCCGCGGGCGGCCACGGCGCTGAGGTGGAAGTCGCCCGGGGCGATGTGCACGGTGCCGGGGGCGAGCACCGCGTCGTCGGCGGCCTCGACCACGGTCAGGGCGGAGAGCCGGTCGAGGCGGGCCGCGAACTGCGCGGTGAACACGGGCGGCATGTGCTGGACGACGAGCACGGGCACCGGCAGCGAGGCGGGCAGCAGGGGCAGCACCCGGGTGAGGGCCTCGGGGCCGCCGGTGGAGGAGCCGATGACCAGCACCCGCGGCGCCTTGCGCGAGGCCGGCGCGGCGACGGGGACGACGGGGCCCGCGGGCGCCGTGGTGGCGGGCGTGGTGGTGGGCGCGGCCGGCACCCCGGACGCCGACGGCGCCGAGGGGCGCGACGGCGCGGCCGGGCGGCCGGTGAGGGCGCGGATCCGCGGGACGAGCTGGTCGCGGACGCTCTCGATGGAGCGGCTGACGCTGCCGACGTTGGCGGGCTTGGTGACGTAGTCGTTGGCGCCGGCGGCCAGCGCCTCGAAGGTGGCGCGGGCGGCGCGCTCGGTGAGGGTGCTGAACATGATGATCGGCAGCCGGGGGCGGATCGCGCGGATCCGCTTGACCGCCTCGATGCCGTCCATCTCGGGCATCTCGATGTCCATGGTCACCAGGTCGGGGGCCAGCTGCTCCAGCTTGGCCAGGGCCACCCTGCCGTTGACCGCGGTGCCCACGACCTCGATGCCGGGGTCCTGCGAGAGGACGTCGGTGACGATCTTGCGGACGACGACCGAGTCGTCGACCACCATCACCCTGATCCGGTCCACCTGTGCTGCCACCCTGCTCGAGGAGAGTCGCCGGCGAGCGCGCCGACCTGCTCCTCATCGGCACCGGGCCGCCGGAACCTGAGCGGGGCGCTGCCCCGATCGGGGACTCAGGGGGCGGTGACCATCCGCCAGGGGGCGAGCAGCTGGTCGAGCAGGTCGTCGGTGAGCAGGTCGGCCAGCACGGTGGCCTGCACGACCCCGGCGACCGCGTTCCACACCCCGCCGGCCGCGTCGGCGGCCGTGGTGCCCGCGTCGTGCAGCGCGCGGACGGCGAGCAGCTGCGCCGCCGCGGTGGCCCGGGTGCGGCCGGCCAGGTGCGCAGCCCAGCACGCGTCGTGCATGGCCAGGGCCCAGGCGCCGCCCGCCGGGGCG
>CADCUY010000061.1 GCA_902806005.1 uncultured Quadrisphaera sp.
GCCAGCACGCGGCCACCGCCTCGGCGACCCGCTCCGGCTCGTCGGCGGCGGCCTCGGCGAACGCGGCGAGCACCCGGCCCGGGCCGGCGTCGGGGCGGGCCCGCAGCTGCGGCACGTCGAGCGCCGACCGCGCGCGCAGGGGCGCCGCGAGCAGGTTCGCCGCGTCGAGGACGGCGACGTCGTTGCGCCAGGAGGTCGACAGGGCCAGCACCGGTGCGGGCACGGGCTCGGGCGCGTGGCCGGGCGGGGCGGGCGGCGCCCACAGCGGGAACTGCCCCGGGAAGGCCTCCAGCCCCCCGGCGCTGGCCCCGCGCCAGCCGTAGATCGACTGGTGCGGGTCGCCCACGGCGGTCACGGGGTGGCCGTCGCCGAAGAGGCGGCGCAGGAGCACCAGCTGGGCGTGGGAGGTGTCCTGGTACTCGTCGAGCAGCACCACCCCGAACCGGGCGCGCTCGAGGGCCGCCACCTGCGGGGCGTGCTCGGCGAGCCGGGCGGCCAGGGCCACCTGGTCGCCGAAGTCGAGCACCTCGCGCTCGGCCTTGACCTCCGCGTAGCGGCGCACCAGGGGCAGCAGCCGGCGGCGGTCCTCCAGCGCCCCGCAGGCGTCGCGGACCGGCGCCGGCTGCTTCCCGGGCAGGGAGCGCACGCCGTCGACGAGAGCGGCCAGGTGGGCGTCGACGTCGTCGAGGTCGACCAGGTGCTCCGCGCACTCCCCGGCCAGGGTCAGCACCGCCTGCACCACGGTCGACGGCGCCGCGTCGAGGTCGCCGAGGTCGTCCCAGCCCTCGACCACCTCGGCGGCGATCTGGTACGCCGCGGCCTCGCCGACCAGCCGGGCGCCGGGGTCGACGCCGAGCCGCAGCCCGTGGTCGGCCACCACACCCCCGGCGTAGGAGTGGTACGTCGCGATCGTGGGCTCCCCCGGCTCGTCGTCGAGGTGGTCGACGACGAGCCCGTCGGCGGGCCCGCCGACCGGCTCCCCGAGCCGGGAGCCCCCGGGCGGCACGGGCAGGTCGAGGCCCTCCGCCCGCAGGGCCGCCAGCCGCCGGCGCACCCGCGCCGCGAGCTCGGCGGCGGCCTTGCGGGTGAAGGTGAGGCCGAGCACGCGCTCGGGGCTGACCAGCCCGTTGGCCACCAGCCACACCACCCGGGCGGCCATCGTCTCGGTCTTGCCCGAGCCGGCGCCGGCGACGACGAGCAGCGGCTGCAGCGGCGACTCGATGATCGCCCGCTGCTCCTCCGTGGGGCGCGGCTGCCCGAGGGCGGCGGCGATGTCGTCGGCGCCCAGGCGGGCGGGGACGGCGACCTCGAGGCTCACGGGGCGCCCTCGCCGACGGCCCGGCCCTCGGGGCGCAGGGGGCAGCACGCGCGCACCGGGCAGGTGGTGCACGTGGCGTTCTGCACGGCGGTGAAGGCCGACGACGCCATCGCCTCGGCGGTCTCCTCCACCAGCCGGCGCGCCCACGCCGGGTCGGGGGCGGCGGCGAGGGGCTGCTGGGCCTGCTCGCGGTAGCGCTTGGCGCCACCGCCCAGCTGCACCAGGGCGGCGCCCGCACTGCGGGGACGCTCCTCGCCCTCGTCCCCGCCGGCCGCCGCGCCGCCGGTCGCGGCGTCCAGGGCGCCGGCCTCGACCACGGCCTGGTAGAGGCCCAGCTGCGGGTGCTCGGGCACCTCGGCGGCGGCCGGCTGCGAGGAGCCGGTCTTGAGGTCGACCACGCGGACCCCGCCGTCGGCGTCGCGCTCGACCCGGTCGAGCCGGCCGCGCACCAGGGCCCGGCCGAGCGCCGCCTCCACCTCGACCTCCACGCCGACCACGCTGCGGCCCGCCGCCCGGGCGTCGGCGACGTACGCGGCCAGCCGCGCCACCATCCGCCGGGCGCGGCGCAGCTCGCGGGCCCCGACCCAGGTCGGCGGCACCCCCAGCTCGGGCCACAGCTGCTCCAGGCGCGCCAGCATGGCCTCCTCGGTGCCGTCGGGCAGCTCCTCGGCCACCCGGTGCACCAGCACGCCGACCCCCTGCTTGACCGACGACCCCGACCCGCCGCCCCGGCTCTCCAGGACCCACCGCAGGCCGCACCGGTGAAAGGCCTCCACCGACGACGGCGAGACCCTGACCGGCTGCCCGGGCCCGACCAGCGGGGCGTCGTCGGAGACGGGCAGCAGCCCGTGCCAGCTCTCGGGCGCCGCGCCGGGCACCCCGGCGGCCGCCAGCCGGGCCAGCAGGTCGGCGGCCTCGGCGCGGCGGGCGGCGTCGACCCGGGCGCCGGTGGCGTCGACGCGCCCCTCCGGGGTGAGCAGCACCGACCGCAGCTCGGCGACCAGCGCCGCCAGCGTCAGGGGCCGCGGCACCCGGGAGGGGAGCCGCTCCCCCTCGCCCGGCGGCGGCGGGACCACGAGGTCGAGGAAGGCCGACGGCTGCTCGTCGTCGTCGGCCACGGCTGTGACCACCAGGCGGCGCCGCGCCCGGGAGACGGCCACGTGCAGCAGGCGGCGCTCGTCGTCGAGCACCTGGCGGCGGGCCGCGACGGCGGCCTCGGGCGCGGGCAGGTGGCCGGCGCGCCCGGCCAGCAGGTCGGCGAGGTCCGGCGCGCCGAGCAGGGTGCCGCGCAGGCGGGTGTCGGGCCAGGCGCCCTCCTGCAGGCCCGGCACCACCACGACGTCCCACTCGAGCCCGACGGCGCCCTGGGCGGTGAGCAGGGCCACCGCGTCCTCGCTCGGAGTGCGGGCGGCGAGGGTGTCGGAGGGCACGTCCTGGGACTCGAGGTGGTCGA
This sequence comes from uncultured Quadrisphaera sp., assembly GCA_902806005.1. Classification (GTDB taxonomy): domain Bacteria; phylum Actinomycetota; class Actinomycetes; order Actinomycetales; family Quadrisphaeraceae; genus CADCUY01. Next base: position 2,772 of record CADCUY010000061.1, read on the forward strand.
GGAAGCGGGCCGGCGGGGCGCCGGGGAGCCGGTCCTCGTACCGGGCGGCGGCGTCGAACAGCGCCAGCACGGCGTCGAGGTCGCGGTCGGCGCGGGCCCCGGCCGGCCCCCCGG
>CADCUY010000062.1 GCA_902806005.1 uncultured Quadrisphaera sp.
CGGCGGCCCGCACGCCGCCCCGCTCACGGCAGCAGGCGCCGCTCCAGGCGCCGGCCGGCGACGAGCACCCCGACCACGCCCATCACCGCCAGGTAGGCCACCGGGACGAGCAGCCCCGGGGCCAGCTCGCCGAGGAACAGGGCCCTGATCAGCACCACGCCCTGGTACAGCGGCGTCCACGCCACCACCGCCTGCAGCGGCTCGGGGTAGAAGGAGAGGGGGTAGAAGGTGGCCGAGAACAGGAACAGCGGCACGATGACCACCTGGACGAGGTCGAAGTCGGTCCACGAGCGCATCCACGTCGTCGCGGCCATGCCGACCGCGGCGAAGGCGAAGCCGACCAGCCCGGCCGCGGGCAGCGCCAGCAGCGCCCACCACGACGGCACGAGGCCGAAGGCGGCGGCGACGAGCAGGAACGCCGCCGCGTACGCCTGCCCGCGCGCCAGGGCCCAGCCGACCTCGGCGACGGCGACGTCGCGGGGCCCCAGCGGCGTGGCCAGCACCGCGTCGTAGACGCGCGCGTACTTGAGCTTGAAGAAGACGCTGATGGTCGAGTCGAAGATCGCGCCGTTCATCGCCGAGGTCGCCATCATCGCCGGCGCGACGAACACCGCGTACGGGACGGCGCGGCCGGCGTCGGTGGTGACCTCGCCGACCAGCGCCCCCAGGCCCACGCCGAGGGAGAACAGGAAGAACACGGGCTCGAAGAAGCCGCTGACCACGGTGAGCCACGCGTGGCGGACGACGCGGACGTTGCGCTCGACCAGGCGCAGGGCCAGGGCGGCGACCACTCAGACCACCATCCGGGTGCGCAGCTGGCGCAGGGCGAGGGCCACCCCGGCGACGGCGAAGCCGGCGACCACGGCCAGGTGCACGAGGTCGACCGGCCCGGCGGTGCCCAGCGCGAGGTGGCGGCAGACCGCCACCCCGTGGGCCAGCGGCGTCGCCCACGCCACCAGCACCAGCGGCGCGGGCAGCTGCTCGAGGGGGAAGAACGTGCCCGAGAAGAGGAACAGCGGCAGCATGACGAACCGGAACACCAGGGGGAACGCCTGGTCGCTCTCGACCCGCGCGGACAGCGCGAAGGCGAACGCCGCGAACGGCACCCCGGTCGCCACCGCCACACCCGCCGCGAGCACGGCGCCGACCCCGGTCAGCGCGCCGAGGGCCGAGGCCACGAGGGCGAAGGCGGCGGAGGTGGTGACCAGGCGGGCGACCACGAACGCCAGGTGCCCGGCGACGACGTCGCCCGGGGTCAGGGGCGTGGCCAGCATGGCGTGGTAGGCCTTGTTCCACTTGATGGCCCCGAAGACGGGGAAGGTCGCCGCGAAGATCGCCGCCTGCATGGCCTGCCCGGCGAGCAGCCCCGGGGCCAGGAACGCCGCGTAGGGCACGCCGTCCACGCCCGCGCCCCCGCCGACGGCGCGCCCGAGCCCGAGCCCGAGGCCGGCGAGGAAGAGCACCGGGGCGAGGAAGTCGGTGAAGGCGCTGGCGACCCAGGTGCGCCGGTAGGTCGCCAGCCAGTAGCCGAGCACCCGGGTCCACGGCCGCCGCAGCAGCATCAGTCGACCAGCTGCCGGCCGGTCAGCGCCAGGAACACGTCCTCGAGGGACGAGCGGCGCACCAGGCTCGACAGCGGCGCGAGCCCGTCGCGGCCGATCGCGGCGGCGGCGGCGTCACCGTCGTCGGTGTAGAGCAGCAGCCGGTCGGGCAGCACCTCCACCCGCTGCGCGTACCGGGCGGCCCGCTCCGCGTACGGGGCGTGGTCGTCGGTGTCGAAGCGCAGCTCCAGCACCTCCCGGCTCGAGTGCTGCCCGATCAGGGCGCGCGGGGAGCCCTCGGCGACGATCCGCCCGCCGTCCATGACCACGAGCCGGTCGCACAGCTGCTCCGCCTCGTCCATGTAGTGCGTGGTCAGCACCAGGGTGGTGCCCTCGCGCTTGAGCCGGAACAGCCGGTCCCACAGCACGTGCCGGGCCTGCGGGTCGAGCCCGGTGGTCGGCTCGTCGAGCAGCAGGATCTCGGGGGTGTTGACCAGGCTCCGGGCGATGGTGAGGCGCCGCTTCATCCCGCCCGACAGCGGCTCGACCCGGTCGTCCGCGCGCTCGGTGAGCTGGGCGAACTCCAGCAGCTCGTCGGCGCGGCGGCGCACGACGTCCCGGGGCAGCCCGAAGTAGCGCCCGTAGACCAGCACGTTCTCGCGGACCGTCAGCTCCTCGTCCAGCGCGTCCAGCTGCGGGACGACGCCGAGGCGCGCGCGGATCTCGGAGCCGTGGGTGCGCGGGTCGAGGCCGAGCACGCGCAGGTGGCCCCCGGACGGCGGGGAGACGCACCCGATCATCCGCATCGCCGAGGTCTTCCCGGCGCCGTTGGGCCCGAGGAAGCCGAACGACTCGCCGCGCGCGACGGCGACGTCGATCCCGTCGACGACGGTGCGGGCGGACTCGCCGTGGCCGAACACCTTCGTCAGGCCGCGGGCCTCGACGAGCACCTCGGGGGCCCGGGGCGCCCCGCTCGTGCCCGGTGCGGCCGCGGGCCCCGCCGAGCCGCGCCCCTGCACGCCGGTCACCCTACGGAGCGCCGGCGCCGCTGGGCGACCCGGTTTCCGCTGCGGCGGTCAGCCCCAGTGCGCGGGCCGGGCCAGGGCGGGCGGCACGGACGTCGCCGCGTCGCCGCGGGCCGCGTCCAGCTGCGGCTGGGTGCAGAACAGCGCCTCCCCCAGCGCCGCGCCGCGCACGTCGGCGCCGCGCAGGTCGGCCCCCAGCAGGTCGGCCCACGCCAGGTCGGCGCCGCGCAGGTCGGCCCCCAGCAGAAGCGCGCCGCGCAGGCTCGCGCCCCGCAGGTCCTCCCCCGCCAAGCGCGCGCCCACCAGGTCGGCAACCCC
>CADCUY010000063.1 GCA_902806005.1 uncultured Quadrisphaera sp.
CGGCGTCCAGCTCGGCGCCGGTGCCGCCGCCGGGCAGCGCCACGGGGCGCCAGGGGGTGGGCGCCCGCCCCGCGGCCACCTGCGCGCCGGCGGCGGTGAACACGACGGCCTTGGCCGAGGTGGTGCCGACGTCGAGGCCCACGAGCAGCGGGCCGGCGTGCTCGGGGGCGGCGCTCACCCGGCTCAGTATCGTTCCCGGCACCCCGCGCGGGTCAGCGAGCCCGCCCCACCGCCCCCGGAGGCCCACCGTGCCGCTCGTCCCCGTGCGCGACCTGCTCGCCGCGGCCGCCGCCGGCCCCGGCGCGCTGCTGGCCTTCAACGCCGTCACCCTCGAGCACGTCCAGGGCGTGGTCACCGGGGCCGAGCGCGCCGGCCGCCCGGTGGTCGTCGCGGTCAGCCAGAACGCCGTGCGCTACGCCGGCGGCGACCCCGCGCCCCTCGCCGCCGCCGCGGTGGCCGTCGCGCAGCGCTCCGCCACCCCGGTCGGCCTGCACCTGGACCACGTCGAGGACGAGCGGCTGCTGCGGCGCACCGCCGAGATCGGCTTCAGCTCGGTGATGGTCGACGCCTCCGCGCTGCCCTACGACGCCAACGTCGCGAAGACCCGCGCCGCGGTGGCGTGGGCGGCCGGGCACGGGGTGCTCGTCGAGGCCGAGCTCGGGCAGGTCGGCGGCAAGGACGGCCGGGTGCTCGACGCGCACGCGCCCGGGGCGCGCACCGACCCGCGGGAGGCCGCCGCCTTCGTCGCCGCCACCGGCGTCCAGGCGCTCGCCGTGGCCGTGGGCAGCTCCCACGCGATGACCTCGCGCACCGCGAGCCTCGACCTCGAGCTGGTCGCCGCGCTGGCGTCCGCCGTCGACGTGCCCCTGGTGCTGCACGGCTCCTCCGGGGTGCCCGACGACGTGCTCGCCGCCGGGGTGGCGGCCGGGCTGGTCAAGGTCAACGTCGGCACCCTGCTCGGCGTGGCCTTCACCGCGGCGGTGCGCGAGGTGCTCGCCGACGAGGCGGTGGTCGACCCCCGCACGTACCTGCGCCCCGCCCGCGAGGCGGTGGCCGCGCAGGTCGCACGCACCCTGGCGCTGCTCGGCACGTAGCATCGCGGGAGTGAGACGACCCGCTCCGGCGGCGACCGAGCCGGCCGCGGGGCCGGTCGCCGGCGCCGACCACGGCACCGGCGCGGGGCCGATGCTCGTGGCCCTCGACATCGACGGCACCCTGCTCGGCCCCGACCTCCAGCTGGCCGCCCGCGTCGCGGCGGCGGTGCGCGCCGTCGCCGCCGGCGGCCACCACGTCGTCATCGCCACCGGCCGCTCCGTGCACGGCACGGTGCCCGTGCTCGCCGAGCTCGGCCTCGCGCGCGGCACCGCGGTGTGCAGCAACGGCGGCATCACCCTGCGCCTCGACCCGGCCCTGGACGGCGGCTACGAGATCGCCGACGTCGTCACCTTCGACCCGTGGCCCGCGCTGCTGCGCCTGCGCCAGGAGCTGCCCGACGCCGCCTACGCGGTGGAGACGGCGGCCTCGCAGTTCCTCGTGGCGGGGGAGTTCCCCGAGGACGAGATGGCCGAGGGCGTCACCTCCGTCGACTTCGCCGAGCTCCAGGGGGTGCCCGCCACCCGGGTCGTCGTGCGCAGCACCGACCACACCCCGCAGGAGTTCGTCGAGATCACCGCGGGCCTCGGGCTGGCCGGGGTGAACTACGCCGTCGGCTGGACGGCGTGGCTCGACCTCGCACCCGAGGGCGTCAGCAAGGCCAGCGCCCTCGAGGCCGTGCGCCGCCGGCTCGGCGTGGCCCCCGAGCGCACGGTGGCGGTCGGCGACGGCCGCAACGACGTCGAGATGCTGGCCTGGGCCGCCCGCTCGGCGGCGATGGGGCAGGCCCCGGCCGAGGTGCGCGCCGCCGCGGGCGAGGTCACCGCGAGCGTCGACGAGGACGGCGCCGCCCTGGTGCTGGAGAGCCTGCTGTGAGCGTGCGCCTGGTCGCCACCGACCTCGACGGCACGCTGGTGCGCCGCGACGGCACCATCTCGGCGCGCACGGTCGCCGCGGTGCGCCGGGCCCGCGAGCACGGCGTCGAGGTCGTCGCCGTCACGGGGCGCCCCCCGCGGTGGCTCACGGGGATCGCCGGCCTCGACGAGGTCGTCGGCGGCGGCGTGGCGGTGTGCGCCAACGGCGCCCTGGTCTGGGACGTGCCCGGCGCCCGGGTGCTGCGCGCCCACGTGATCGAGCCCGACGCCGTCCTGGCCGCCGCGCGGATCCTGCTGGCGGCGCTGCCCGGCGCGGTCGTCGCCGTGGAGACCCTGCAGGGGTTCCGCCGCACCCCCGAGTACGTGCCGCGCTACGACGCGCAGGTCGCCGCGCCCGTCGCGCCGCTGGCCGAGCTCCTCGCCGACGACCCCGGGGTGGTCAAGGTGCTGGTGCGCTGCGAGGGCCGCTCCTCCGACGAGGTGCTCGCCACCGCCGCCCGGGTGCTCGGCCCGCTCGGGCACCCCACCCACTCGGGCGCCCGCGACGGGCTGGTGGAGATCAGCGCCGCCGGGGTCAGCAAGGCGGGCACCGTGGCCGCGCTGGCCCGCGAGCGCGGCATCGGCCCCGACGAGGTGGCCGCCTTCGGCGACATGCCCAACGACCTGGAGATGCTGTGCTGGGCGGGCCAGGGGTACGCCATGGCCGACGGGCACCCCGACGTCGTCGCGGCCGTGGGCGGCACGGCGCCCCCGTGCGAGGACGACGGGGTCGCGCAGGTGCTCGACCGGCTGGTCGGTGACCCTCCCGGGGCGGTCAGGGCCCGCTGACCGGCGTGCGCCCCAGCTCGCCCTCGACGAGGGTCGCGGCCCGCTCCACCGCCGCGCACCGGGCCGCCGCGGTGCCCGGGTTCGCGGT
>CADCUY010000064.1 GCA_902806005.1 uncultured Quadrisphaera sp.
CCCCTCGCAGGACGGGGGCTTCGACGACGACGACGAGCGCGCCCGCCGCCGCGGCCGTCGCGGCCGCTACCGCGACCGGGAGCGCACCAAGCGCCGCCCGGGCCGCGGGGGCGACCTGGCGGGCCCCGGCGGCATGGGCGACGAGCAGGTCGAGGTCAGCGACGACGACGTGCTGCTGCCCGTCGCGGGCATCCTCGACGTGCTCGACAGCTACGCCTTCATCCGCACCTCGGGCTACCTCTCCGGGCCGAACGACGTGTACGTCAGCCTCGGCCAGGTGCGCAAGGCCGGCCTGCGCGCGGGCGACGCCGTCACCGGCGCCGTCCGCCAGCAGCGCGAGGGCGAGCAGCCGCAGGGCCCGCGCCAGGCGAAGTTCAACGCCCTGGTGCGGCTCGACACCGTCAACGGGGCCAGCGCCGACGAGGCGCGCAAGCGCCCGGAGTTCTCCAAGCTCACCCCGCTGTACCCGCAGGAGCGGCTGCGCCTGGAGACCGAGCCGAGCATCGTCGGCACCCGGATCGTCGACCTCGTGGCGCCCATCGGCAAGGGCCAGCGCGGGCTCATCGTCAGCCCGCCCAAGGCGGGCAAGACGCTGATGATGCAGGCGATCGCCAACGCGATCAGCATCAACAACCCCGAGGTCCACCTCATGGTCGTGCTCGTCGACGAGCGGCCCGAGGAGGTCACCGACATGCAGCGGTCGGTCAAGGGCGAGGTCATCGCCTCGACCTTCGACCGCCCGGCCTCCGACCACACCGCGGTCGCGGAGCTGGCCATCGAGCGGGCCAAGCGCCTGGTCGAGCTGGGCAACGACGTGGTCGTGCTGCTCGACTCGATCACCCGCCTCGGGCGCGCCTACAACCTCGCCGCCCCGGCGAGCGGGCGCATCCTCTCCGGCGGCGTCGACGCCGCCGCGCTGTACCCGCCGAAGCGGTTCTTCGGCGCGGCGCGCAACATCGAGCACGGCGGCTCGCTGACCATCCTGGCCTCGGCCCTGGTCGAGACCGGCTCGAAGATGGACGAGGTGATCTTCGAGGAGTTCAAGGGCACCGGGAACATGGAGCTCCGCCTCGACCGGCGCCTCGCCGACAAGCGCATCTTCCCGGCGGTCGACGTCAACCCCTCGGGCACGCGGCGCGAGGAGATCCTGCTCGGCCGCGAGGAGCTCGCGGTGATGTGGAAGCTGCGCCGGGTGCTCACCGCGCTCGACTCCCAGCAGGCCCTGGAGCTGCTGCTGGGCAAGGTGCGCGAGACCAAGAGCAACGTCGAGTTCCTCATGCAGGTGCAGCAGACCGCCCCGTCGCTGCCCGGCCGCTCGGACTCGTCCGGCGCGTAGCGACCACCGCACCACCGCCGCGCGGCGGTCCCCGGGAGCAGGAACACCGGGGGCCGCCGCGCGGTTTGAGACACTGTCCGCCCGACTCCGGCTCACGGCCGCCAGCAGCCCGCTGACGACCGACCCGGCGGTCACCGATGGAGGAGCACCACTGTGAAGACCGGCATCCACCCCGAGTACCACGTCACGACGGTCACCTGCACCTGCGGCGCCGAGTTCCAGACGCGCAGCACCGCGCCGTCCGGCTCGCTGCGCGCCGACGTGTGCAGCGCCTGCCACCCGTTCTACACGGGCAAGCAGAAGATCCTCGACACCGGCGGCCGCATCGCGCGCTTCCAGCAGCGCTACGGCAAGAAGGCCTGAGCACCCAGCGCACCTCGGTGCCGCCCGCGGCCGGCCCGTCGTCCCCCGAGCAGGGGGCCGACGGGCCGGTCGCTGTGCTGCTCGCGGAGCACGCCGACCTCGAGCGGCGCCTCGCCGACCCCGGGCTGCACGCCGACGCCGGGCGCGCGAGGGCCCTGGGCCGGCGCTACGCCGAGCTGAGCCGGGTCGCCGGGGCGCACGCCGCCTGGCGCACCGCGGTCGACGACCTCGAGGCCGGGCGCGAGCTGGCCGCCGAGGACCCCGCGTTCGCGGGTGAGGTGCCGGCGCTGGAGGCCGCGGCCACCGCGGCGGCCGAGCACCTGCGCCACCTGCTGGTGCCGCGCGACCCCGACGACGGGCGCGACGTCATCCTCGAGGTCAAGGCGGGGGAGGGCGGCGAGGAGTCGGCCCTGTTCGCCGGCGACCTGCTGCGGATGTACCTGCGCTACGCCGAGTCGCTCGGCTGGCGCACCGAGGTGCTCTCGGCCACCGACTCCGACCTCGGCGGCTACAAGGACGTCGCGGTGGCGGTGCACGGCGGCCGCACGGGTGCCGGTGACGCCGACGCCGGGCCCTGGGCGCTGCTGAAGTACGAGGGCGGCGTGCACCGGGTGCAGCGCGTGCCGGTGACCGAGTCGGCCGGGCGCATCCACACCTCCGCCGTCGGGGTGCTCGTGGTGCCCGAGGTCGAGGACCCGGCGGAGCTGGTCATCGAGCCCGGCGACCTGCGGATCGACGTCTTCCGCTCCTCCGGCCCGGGAGGCCAGTCGGTGAACACCACCGACTCGGCGGTGCGGATCACCCACCTGCCCACCGGCACGGTGGTCAGCTGCCAGAACGAGAAGAGCCAGCTGCAGAACCGCGAGCAGGCGATGCGGATCCTGCGGGCCCGGCTGCTGGCCGCGGCCAAGGAGGAGGCCGACGCGAGCGCGTCCGCCGCCCGGCGCAGCCAGGTGCGCACCGTCGACCGCTCCGAGCGGATCCGCACCTACAACTACCCGGAGAACCGGGTCAGCGACCACCGCACGGGCTACAAGGCGCACAACCTCGACCAGGTGCTCGACGGCGACCTCGGGCCCGTGGTGCGCTCGTGCGTCGAGGCGGACGACGCCGCGCGGCTGGCCGCCGCCGGTGGCTGACGCGCCGGCGCTCGACCTCGGCGCGGCGCTGCGGGCGGCGA
>CADCUY010000065.1 GCA_902806005.1 uncultured Quadrisphaera sp.
GCCCGGTGAGCACCGCGGCCAGGTGCACCGGCTGCGCGGGCACGGCGGCCTCCAGCGCGGCGAGCTCGTCGTCGCCGGGCCGGCCGTCGACGCCCAGGTCGGGGGCCGCGGGCAGCGGGCCGCCGGGCAGGGTCACCCGGCCGACCTCGAACACGGCGAGGGAGCCGCCGAGCACCGCGTCGCCCCCGCGCCCGAGGTTGCGCCGCACGGCGTCGACGAGGCTGGCCAGCAGCGAGGTGCGCAGCAGCGGCTGCTCCTCCGAGAGCGGGTTCGCCAGCCGCAGCGCGACCCGGCGGGGGTCGTCGGCGGTCAGCCCGAGCTGGTCGGCGCGCTCGGGGGAGGTGAAGGGGTAGCTGAGCACCTCCACGGCCCCGGCCGCGGCGAGCGCCCGGGCGACGGCGCGGCGAGCGCGCTGCGCCTCGCTCAGGCCGGCGCCCACCGGGGCGAGCGGCAGCACCGAGGGGATGTGCTCGTAGCCGTGCAGCCGCGCGACCTCCTCGACCAGGTCGACCGCCTGCGCCAGGTCGGGCCGCCAGGTGGGCGGCACGACCAGGAGGTCGTCGCCGTCCTCGTCGACCGCGCAGCCCACCTGCTCGAGGAGCTGCGCGGTGGTGGCGGCGGGCACGTCGAGGCCCACGACGTCGGCCACCAGCCCGGTGCGCAGCGTGATGCGCGCGGCCTCCGCGCTGTGGTGGGCCAGCACGACGTCGCCCGCCCCCGGCTCGGCCACCCCGCCGCCGTGCTCGACGAGCAGCCGCACGGCCAGCTCGGCGGCGGCCGGGGCCAGCTCGGGGTCGACGCCGCGCTCGAAGCGGCGGCTGGCCTCCGACGGCAGCTTGTGGCGGCGGGCGGTGCGGGCCACGGAGACGGGGTCGAAGCGCGCCGCCTCGATCACCACGTCGGTCGTCCCCGGCCCCACCTCGGTCTCGGCGCCGCCCATGGTGCCGGCCAGGCCGATCGCCCGGCCGCCGGCGCGGCCGCCCGGGGAGTCGGTGATGAGCAGGTCCTCGGGATCCAGCGCGCGGTCGGCGCCGTCGAGGGTGCGCAGCCGCTCGCCCGGCGCGGCGCGGCGCACCACCAGCGGGCCCGCCAGGGCCGCGGCGTCGTAGGCGTGCAGCGGCTGGCCGGTCTCGAGCATGACGTGGTTGGTGACGTCGACGGCCAGCGAGATCGGCCGCATCCCGGCCTGCTGGAGGCGCCGGCGCAGCCAGAACGGCGAGGGCGCGGCGGGGTCGAGGCCGCGGACGACGCGGGTGGCGAACCGGGTGCAGCCCGGGGCCAGGCCCAGGGGCGCGTCGTCGGCCAGCCGCACCGGCCACCCGCCGTCCGGCGTCGCGGCGGGCACCGGCACCGCCGCCGGGTCGCGGTAGGCGGCGGCGACGTCGAGCCGGGCGCCGTGGGCGTACTCGCGGCCCAGGCCGCGCACGCTGAAGCAGTAGCCGCGGTCGGGGGTGACGTTGACCTCGACGACCTGCTCGTCCAGGCGCAGCAGGGCGAGCGCGTCCTGGCCGGGCGCGAGCCCGTCGGCCGCGGCGCCCAGGAGCTCCTGCAGGACGACGATCCCCTCGTGGTCGTCGCCGAGCCCGAGCTCGCGGGCGGAGGCGACCATGCCGTCGGAGACGTGCCCGTAGGTCTTCCGCGCGGCGATCGGGAAGGGCCCGGGCAGGACGGCGCCGGGCAGGGCGACGACGACGAGCGCCCCGGGGACGATGTTGGCCGCGCCGCAGACGATCCCGCGCGGGGCCTCCTCGCCGACGTCGATGCTGCACCAGCGGATCGTCTTGCCGTTCTTCTGCGGCTCGGGCTCGGCGGTGAGCACCCGGCCCACCACCAGCGGGCCGGTGAGGTCGCCGCCGTGCAGCGCCTCCTCCTCCAGCCCGACCCGCACCAGGGTCGCCGCGACGTCCTCGCCGGTGGCGCCGGGGGTGACGTCGACGACCTCGCGCAGCCAGCTCAGGGGCGCGCGCATCAGGCCACGCCCCCCAGCTGGCGGCTGAACCGGACGTCGCCCTCGACCATGTCGTGCATGTCGGCGACGCCGTCGCGGATCTGCAGGATCCGCTCGATGCCCCAGCCGAAGGCGAAGCCGCGGTAGCGCTCGGGGTCGACGCCGACGGCGCGCAGCACGGCCGGGTTGACCATGCCGCAGCCGCCGACCTCCAGCCAGCCGCTTCCGGCGACGCCTCCGGCAGCGGCAGGGCGCTCGAACCACACGTCCATCTCGGCGCTGGGCTCGGTGAAGGGGAAGAACGAGGGCCGCAGCCGGGTGCGGGTGCCCGCGCCGAGCAGCGAGGTCATCAGGTGGTCGAGCACCCCCCGCAGGTTCGCCATGGTCAGGTGGGTGTCGATGGCGATGCCCTCGACCTGGTGGAAGACCGGGGTGTGGGTGGCGTCGAGCTCGTCGGTGCGGAAGACCCGCCCGGGGCAGGCGACGTACAGCGGCACCCCGTGCTCGAGCAGGGCCCGGGCCTGCACCGGCGAGGTGTGGGTGCGCATCACCAGCCCGGCACCGGGCGGGTCGAGGAAGAACGTGTCCTGCATCTGCCGGGCCGGGTGGTCGCGCCCGAAGTTCAGCGCGTCGAAGTTGAACCACTCCGCCTCGACCTCGGGGCCCTCCGCGATCGTCCAGCCCATGGCCGTGAACACGTCGGCCACCTGCTCCTGCAGCACCGAGAGCGGGTGCCGGGCGCCCGGGGGGCGGCGCGGGCCCCCGGCGGCGACCAGGGTGACGTCGACCGCCTCCTCGACCAGCGCGCGGGCGTCGCGCTCGGCCTCGAGGGCGGCGGTGCGCTCCTCGAGGGCGGCGCGGACGGCGGCGCGGGCGGCCCCGAGCCGGGCTCCGACCTCAGCGCGCCGGGCCGGCTCGACCCGGCCC
>CADCUY010000066.1 GCA_902806005.1 uncultured Quadrisphaera sp.
CCGGTCGACCCCTCGCTGCTGAAGACCACCGGCCGCAACGCCGCGCTCACCCGGCCCCGCCCCGGCCACGCCGACCTCGTGGGCATGCAGAAGTACGGCTTCGACGACGCCCGTCCCGTGCTCGAGCGGGCCAGCGCCCGCGAGACGGCGGCCCGCGTGGCCCTGGGGGTGGTGGCCGCGGCCCTGCTCGCCCAGGCCGCCGGCGTGCGGGTGCTCAGCCACACCGTCGCCCTCGGGCCGGTCAGCGTGCCCGACGACGCCCCCCTGCCCGGCCCGGACGACGTCGCCGCGCTCGACGCCGACCCGCTGCGCTGCCACCACGCGCCCACCTCGGCCGCGATGGTCGCCGAGGTCGACGCCTGCCAGCAGGCGGGGGAGACCCTCGGCGGCGTCGTCGAGGTGCTCGCCTACGGGCTGCCGCCCGGCCTGGGCAGCCACGTGCACTGGGACCGGCGCCTCGACGGCCGCCTCGCGGGCGCGCTGATGGGCATCCAGGCGATCAAGGGCGTGGAGGTCGGCGACGGCTTCGAGACCGCGCGCCGGCGCGGCTCGGCCGCCCACGACGAGATCGAGACCGGCGCCGACGGTGCGCTGCGCCGGCGCACCGGCCGCGCCGGGGGCACCGAGGGCGGCATGAGCACCGGCGAGGTGCTGCGGGTGCGCGCGGCGATGAAGCCGATCGCCACGGTGCCGCGGGCGCTGGCCACCGTCGACGTCGCCACGGGCGAGGCCACCACCGCGCACCACCAGCGCTCCGACGTCTGCGCCGTGCCCGCCTCCGGGGTGGTCGCCGAGGCGATGGTCGCCCTGGTGCTGGCCGACGCGCTGGTCGAGAAGTTCGGGGGCGACTCCGTGGCCGAGACGGCCCGCAACGTGGCGGCCTACCTCGAGGCGATCCCGGCGGCGCTGCGCTCGGCCGGGGCCTGAGCCGGCCGGTGGGCCCCCGCGTCGTCCTGGTCGGGCCGATGGGCTCGGGCAAGTCGACCGTGGCGGCCCTGGTCGCCGCGCTGCTGGGCGCGCCGGCCCTGGACACCGACGCCGCGGTCGAGGCCGCCGCCGGTCGCACGGTCGCGGAGGTCTTCGCCGAGGCCGGCGAGGCGGGGTTCCGGGCCCTGGAGCGCGCCGCGGTGCGCGCGGCCCTGGCCAGCGACGCCGTGGTCTCCCTGGGCGGGGGAGCGGTCCTCGACCCGGCCACCCGCGCCGACCTCGCCGCCGTGCCCGTCGTGGCCCTCGCCGTCAGCTGGCGGTGCGCGGCGCCGCGGATCGGCGACGCCGCGAGCCGCCCGCTGCTGGCCGGCGACCCCCGGGCGCGGTGGGAGGCCGTGCAGGCCGCCCGGGCCGCCCTCTACCGCGAGGTCGCCGACGCCGTCGTCGACACCGACGACCGCTCGTCCGAACGGGTGGCCGCCGAGGTGCTGCGCGTGCTGGGACCTCCGGCAGCCGGGTGAAGCCCTCGGCGGCCCCTCCAGGGCCGGGCCCCCGCGTGCCGAACGCTGGAGGGTGACCGCCGACGTGATGCTCCTGGACGTGCTGCGCGACCGCGCGCGGCGCGACCTCGAGCACGCCGCCGCGCCGGCCGTGGTCGTCGGCAGCGGCCTGTCCTGCGGCGAGGTCGAGCGCATCTTCGGGGGGCACCACGAGCTGACCTCGGTGGTGGTCCGCGACGCCGACACCCGCGAGGTCGGGCTGGTCGCCCGCAAGGACTTCGAGCTGCTCATGGGCGGCCGCTTCGGGCTCGGCCGCAGCTCCAACCACCGCCGCAGCATCGCGGAGGTCGCCGACTGGGGCGTCGAGGTGCTCCCGCCCGGCAGCGACATCACCCGGGCCGCCGCCGCGGCGCTCTCGCGCGACGCCGAGCGCCGCTTCGACGACCTGCTGCTCGAGGCGCGCACCGGGGCGCTGCTGCTGCTGCCCGCCCCCGCGGTGCTCGAGGCGCTCGCCGCCGGCTACGTCGAGCGCGCCACCCACGACCAGCTGACCGGCCTGGCCAACCGCGAGCTCCTGTTCACCCGCCTCTCCGCGGCCCTGCGCCTGGTCGACGCGCGCTCCGGCGACGCCGTGGCCGTCACCTACGTCGACCTCGACGGGTTCAAGCCCGTCAACGACCGCTACGGGCACGACGCGGGCGACGCCGTCATCCGCCAGGTGGCCGCCGTGCTGCGCTCGACGATGCGCCCCGGCGACGTGGTGGCGCGGGTCGGCGGCGACGAGTTCGCCGTGCTGACCGTGCTGCCCGGCGCGGGGACCGCCGCCACGGCGATGGCGGCGAGCACCGCCCGCCGCCTCAGCACCGCGGTGTGCGGGATCCTCGGCGGCGGCGACGTGCCCGTCAGCGCCAGCATCGGGGTCGGCGTCGCCCTGGTCGGGCGCGCGGAGTCCCCCGTGGACGCCGACGCGCTGTTCCGGCTGGCCGACGCCGCCATGTACACCGCCAAGCGCCGCGGCGACGGGCAGGTCGAGGTGGTGCGCTACACCGCCGAGCGCGTGCGCGACGTCACCGCGGCCCTGCGCGAGGGCCAGCTGCTCCTGCACTACCAGCCCGTGGTCACCCTGCCGGCGGGCGTCGTCGTCGGCCACGAGGCCCTGGTGCGCTGGCAGCACCCGCGCGACGGGCTGATCGGCCCCGCGGCCTTCCTCGACGCCGCCGAGCGCGAGGGCGCGATGCCCCTGCTCGACGCGTGGGTGCTCGACCGGGTGTGCGCCGACCTCGCCGCGGCCGACGCGGCCGGCGTCGAGGTCGTCGGCCGGGTCAACGTCAACATCAGCCGGCAGAGCCTGCGGGCCGACGTCGTCGACGACATCGTCACCGCCGCGCTGGAGCGGCACGGCATCGTCGGGTCGCGGATCGCGCTGGAGGTCAGCGAGGCCGCGA
>CADCUY010000067.1 GCA_902806005.1 uncultured Quadrisphaera sp.
CCCGGAAGCCGGTGGCGTAGACGTGCACCGCTCCCCCGACGCCGGAGTGCCCGGCGCCGCCGCCGACCAGCGGAGGGCTGCTCATCACCGGCCTGCTCGACCGGCTGGCCGCCGCACCCTGCACGGCGGCCTCGGTGACCAGCGCCGGAGTGGCCATCAGCTCCCAGACGGCGTCCAGCCCACCTGCCTGCCAGGCGGCGTGCAGGGCGGGCAGCTCCCAGCAGGCCACCGCCTGCATCGAGATCCCGCGCGGCCCGGTGCGGCGCACCAGCCCCTGGACCACGAGCAGCCACGAGTGGAAGACGGTCGTGGCGTAGCCGACCTGGGCGTCCTCGAAGAAGGTCGCGTCGAGCGGCCCGGTCGCGTCGTCCAGCGTCACGAAGATGACCCGCCGGCCGGACCGGATCGGCGGGGTCTGCGTCGCCACCTTGACCCCCGCCACGAGGACCTCCTGCCGGCTGCGGCAGCCCAGCAGGTCACGGGCCCGAGTGGTGCCCAGCTCGTCCAGGAACGGCGCGTAGGCGTCCATCACGTGGGAGCTGACGTCGAGCCCGAGCACGTCGAGCTCGGCCCGGACCCGCTCCGCCTGCGTCATCTCGGGCAGACCGCTGGACACCGCCTGCTCCGGCGCATCGCCGAGGTCGAGCGCCAGCTGCACGTCGACCGGCTCCACCACCGCAGGGGCCTGCGACTGCTTGGCCTGCCGGGCGCGCACGTCGTCGAGCGCCACCACCGGCCGCTCCCCCGCGGTCACCGCGGCCGGCAGCTGGGTGGGCGTGCGCCCGCGCCGCCGGGGTCCGGCCCGGCGGGCAGCGGCCGCGGTAGAACGGCTCCACCGGTCCAGCTCGGCCACCTGCAGCAGCAGGTCGCGCCGGGTCAGCCCGCCGCGCGGGCGCGGGACGCCGGGCGCGCCGTCGGGGCCCGGGTCGAGGGCCAGCCCGTACAGCGCGTCGAACGCCCCGGCCAGCACCATCCGCTCCAGGACGGGGCGGGCCGGCCGCGCGCGGGCGACGACGTCGCCGAGCGAGTGGTACGGCTGCCCCGCGACCACCCGCTGCACCTCGGCCTCGGAGATCCCCTTGACCTCGGCCAGGGAGAGCCGGATGCCCCACCCCCGCGCGTCGGGCACCGCGGCGTCCACCCGGTAGCCCGGGCGCGCCACCACGGCGCCGCGGCCGGTGAGCACCTGCTGGCGGTGCACCGGGCGCACCAGCCCGCGGCCGGGCAGGTCGTCGTCCAGGCCCCCGCTGTCGACCCGCTCGACCCGGTAGACGTCGGTGGAGGCGTTGACGTCGAGGCCCAGCACGGTGATCCCGAGGTTGCGGGCGTCGTCGAGGATCAGCCGCTTGGGGTACATGCCCGGGTCGTGGGTGAGCACCCCGGCCAGGAAGGCCGCCGGGTGGTGGGCCTTCAGCCACGCCGACTGGTAGGTGGGCAGCGCGAACGCCGCGGCGTGGGCCTTGCAGAACCCGAACGAGGCGAACGCGCGCAGCACCTCCCAGATCCGGTCGACGTCGGCCGGGGCGAACCCGCCGGCCAGCGCCAGGGGCCGCCACCACGCCTCCACCTCGGCCTGCCCGTCGCGGCTGCCCATGGCCCGGCGCACCTCGTCGGCCTGGGTCAGGGAGACCCCGGCGGTCTCGGCGACGATCCGCAGCACCTGCTCGTGGAAGACCACGACGCCCTCGGTCTCGGCCAGCGCGGGCCGCAGCCGCTCGTGCAGCAGGTCGGGCGGCGCCCAGCCCTGCCGGGCGGCGAGGAACGGGGTGACCATGTCGGACTTCACCGGCCCGGGCCGGAACAGCGAGATGTCGACGACCAGGTCGGCGAAGTCCTGCGGCGCGAACTTGCCCACCAGCTCGCGCTGGCCGGGCGACTCGATCTGGAAGCACCCCAGGGTGCGGGTGGAGCGGATCAGCCGGAACGCGTCCTCGTCGTCCAGGGGCACGGCGTCGACGTCGACGACCTCGCCGGTGACCCGGGCGACCTCGGCGGTGGCGTGCGCCATCGCCGACTGCATCCGGATGCCGAGCACGTCGAGCTTGAGCAGGCCGAGGGTCTCGACGTCGTCCTTGTCGTACTGGCTCATCGGGAAGCCCAGCCAGCTGGCCTCCACCGGGGTGCGGGTGAGCAGCGTGGCGTCGGAGAGCAGCACCCCGCACGGGTGCAGGGCGATGTGGCGGGGCAGCCCGTCGAGGCGCTCGACCAGGTCGTAGAGGGTGTCCAGCCGGGCGGAGGCCAGGCCGGAGGCGCGGAGCTCGGGCAGGTCGGCGAGGGCGTCGCGCACGTTGCGGGCCCGGATGTGCGGGAAGGCCTTGGCGATCGCGTCGACCTCGGAGGGCAGCATGCCCAGGGCGGCGCCGGCGTCGCGGACGGCGTGGCGCACCCGGTAGGTGTCGACCATCGAGACGGCCGCGACCCGCTCGCCGCCGAACCGGGCGATCACCGCCTCGTAGACCTCGGTGCGGCGCGCGGACTCCACGTCGAGGTCGATGTCGGGCAGCTGGGCGCGGGCGGTGGTGAGGAAGCGCTCCATGAGCAGGCCCTGGCCCAGCGGCTCGACCCCGGAGATGCCGAGCAGGTGGTTGACCAGGCTGCCCGCGCCGGAGCCGCGGGCGGCCACCCGCACGCCCATGGCCTTCGTGAGGTCGACCACCTGGGCCACGGTGAGGAAGTAGCGGGCGTAGCCGAGCTGGCCGATCGTGCTCAGCTCCTCGGTGAGCCGGCGCCGCACGTCGCGGGCGGTGCGCTCGGACGCGCCGGGGTAGCGGCGCCCGACGCCGGCCTCGCAGGCCGCGCGCAGCACGGCGTCGGCGTCGGCGCCGGGGGCCAGGCCGAGCACCTCGGCCTCGGGCAGGTGGACGCTGCCGA